>NZ_BAAAPF010000027.1:0-40608 GCF_039531005.1 Streptomyces synnematoformans | reverse complement strand
CTGAACAGCGTCGTGGTCACCGCCGGCGCCCCGTACTTCGCCGCCGGGGCGCCGGCGCCGCATCTGCGGCTGAGCTACGCCGCCGCCGCGGGCACCGCGCAGCTGCGCGAGGGGGTCCGGCGGCTGCGCCGCGCGTTCCCGGCCGAACCGCCCCTCGCGGGCGGGGACTGAGGATCCGGGCTCCGGGAGCCGCGCGCGGCGCGCGAGCCGGCGCGGGGCACCCGCGGGGTCAGCGGTCCAGCAGCTCGTCGATCTCGCGCACCGCGGACCGCCACGCCTGTTCGGGCGTCATCTCCCCCTGCTCGACCGGCAGGATGCCCGCGTCGGTGATCTGCTGCTGGATCGGCTGGTCCTTCGTGCCGAGTTGGAGCGTCGGGATGCTCTTGGCCGCGATGGAGAAGATCTCGCCGGTCGGCGCGTCGTTGAAGTACGGGTGCGTGGCGTCCGCGACCTGCGGCAGCGAGTACGCCGCCTGCGAGCTGGGGAAGTTCGCCTGCTTCTCGAACAGCCGGGCCTGCTGCTCGGGCGCGGTCAGCCAGGCCGCGAGGCGCGCCGCCTCCTCCTTGTTCTCGCCGGCCTCGGGGACCGTCAGGAAGGAGCCGCCCCAGTTGGCGGGCTTGGGCGCGGCGGCGATGTCCCACTTGTCCGCGGCGGCGGGTCCGGCCTTCTCCTGGATGTGCCCCAGCATCCAGGACGGGCAGATGACGGTCGCGAAGTCGCCCTCGGCGAAGCCCTCGTCCCACTCCGGGGTGAACTGCTTGAGCTGGGCGGTCATCTGCCCCTGCGCCGCCTGCATCGCCAGGTCCCAGGACGCCTCGACGGCCGGGCTGTCCTTGTAGATGGGCTCGCCCTCGCGGCCGAAGTAGCGGATGGGGAAGCTGCTGATCGACCCGTTGTAGACGCCGGCGGCCGAGTCGACGAAGGCGGTGCCCTCGGGGGCGTTCTCCCTGTAGTCCGCGCCGACGCCGAGGTACTTCTGCCAGTCGGAGAACCACAGCGCCGCGACCTCCTCCCGGTCCGTCGGCAGCCCGGCCGCGCGGAACAGGTCCTTGCGGTAGCAGACGGCCATGGGGCCGATGTCGGTGCCGAGGCCGATGGTCTTGTTCTCGGCGGTCGTCGCCTGGTCCCACTTCCAGTGCAGGAAGGCGGTCTCGTCGACGCCCGGCACGGTGGCGAGGTCCATCAGCTGGTCGGACCGGCCGGCGACCACCTCGCTGATGTTGCCGACCTCGACGGCCTGGATGTCGGCCAGTCCGCTCCCGGAGTCGAGGGCCTCGCGCAGGGCGGGGTAGTACTCCTCGTTGCTGGGCGCGGCCTCCTCCTTGATGGTGACTTCCGGGTGCAGCTTCTCGTACTCGTCGTAGAGCCCGGCCTCCTCGAAGCCGAAGACGCCGAAGACGCCGACGGTCAGCGTGACCGGCCCGCCGTCGGAGCCGCCGCCGTCGCCGTCGTCCGGCGCCGCCGACGAGCCCTCGTCGAGCAGGGCGCACCCGGCGAGGAGGCCGGCGGCCACCGTCGCGGCGAGGGCTCGGGACGTACGGCGGCGGGCGTTCGGCCGCCGGGACGTTCTTCTGGTGCGTGTGCGTGTGCGCATGTGACTCCCCCGGGAACCGCCGCGCCCCCTCCCCGATGACGGGGCGCGGCCTGGGGTTGGGAGCGTAACGTGGGAGCGCTCCCTGACACATCCGATCTGCGCATTACGGTCATCACGAGGCGGTTACGGCCCCGGACGAATGATGCGGACAGGTCGGGTTTGCGGGGGATGTCAGCCGAGGTACAGCGGGAGCTTCGCCGCCGCCGGGCCGAGCGCCGTGCGTTCCGCCTCGGCGAGGGGGCGGCGGCCCGTTCCGGCCAGGAGGGCGTCGGTGTCGGTGAGGGACGCCGGGAACGCCGCCCCCGCGATCCGTTCCAGCAGGGCGCGGCCGGCGGCCAGGCCCTCCGCGGGCGGGCCGGGGACGTGCCGGAGGTGTGCGGTCAGGTCGAGGTGGTGCAGGGTCCACTCCAGGACGTACGCCGTGAGGTAGTCGCCCGCGGTGAGGACCATGTCCTTGGTGCGCACCGGCAGCGCCGGGTCGGCCAGTTCCGCCGCGCGGCCGGCGGCGGAGCCGACGTCGTCGAGGTGGAACCGCAGCAGCGCCGGGTCCCCGTACGCGGCGGCCAGCCGGACGGTCAGGGCGTCGAGGGGGTCGGCGCCGGTCGGCGGCCCGTCGCTCACGTGCCAGTAGCCCGCGGCGTCGGCCGTGGGCCCGCCGTCGGCCGGGGTGACGAGGGTGATGAGCACGTCCTGCGCGTCGATCACCAGGTGGCAGACGAGGTCGCGGACGAGCCAGCCGGCGCAGCCGGAGGGCCGTGCGAAGTCCTCGTCGCCCAGACCGGCGACCGCCGCGCGCAGCGCCGCCCAGGCGGGTACGAAGAGATCCACCCCGGCAACCTAGACCGGCGGCCCGCGGCGGGCAACCGCATTCCGTCCGGAGCCGGGCGGACGCCGCCGCCCGCCCCGCAACTCCCTTGCGTCCGGTCGCTTCCGTGGAGGTAACCCCCGTCGCCCCCCGACGAGCCATCCGCTCGCCGCCCCCATCTGTCGCCGCGCGGCAACGCCTGACGACGTGTCAGCAGTGGCTTTCGGGGCTGTGGTGGGCGCGGTCACTCAAGGGCGGGGCGACCCGGCAGGGGCGATGAACGAGGAACGCGAGTCAGAGTCCACGACGATCACAAAGGGGTCGCCGTACGATCGCCCCGACCGGCCAGGGCGGCGAGCGGGCGGCTTGGATTCCCGCTTCTTGCGGTAGAACTCGACTACTTCCGCGTACCGCGGATTGATCCACTCACCCATCGTGCGCCCTCTCGTGTCTGTGCCCCCTACGACCATAGGGCCGTAGGGGGCACACGCATGGGTGAACCTAGTTCGGGCCGCTAGGGCGTGTCGTCAAATGATCTTCGATCGTGGATCATGGTCGGGTGATACGTCGCCATGAACTGTCCGATGCTGAGTGGGGGTTCGTTCGTGTGCTGCTGCCCCGGCCGGGCCGGGGTCGGAAGCGGTTGGACGACCGTAGGGTCCTCAACGGGATTGTGTGGAAGTTCCGGACCGGGACGGCCTGGCGGGACGTGCCCGAGCAGTACGGGCCGTGGGCGACGTTGCACACCCGCTTCCGGCGGTGGGCGGCGGACGGCACCTTCACCCGGATGCTCCAAGCCGCCCAGGCGCAGGCGGACGCGGCCGGCGACATCGACTGGCTGGTGTCGGTCGACTCCACCATCGTCCGCGCCCACCAGCACGCCGCCGGGACCGGAAAAAGGGGCTCCGCAGCGCGGCGCTCGGACGCTCCCGAGGCGGCCTGACCAGCAAGATCCACCTGGCCTGCGACGCGCTGGGCCGCCCGCTCGGCCTCACGGTCACCGGTGGGAACACCAACGACTGCACCCAGTTCTCCGCTGTGATGGCGGCGATACGGGTACCTCGCGTAGGTCCAGGGCGGCCGCGGGTGCGGCCCCGCCATGTCCTGGGCGACAAGGGCTACAGCTCGAAGGCCATCCGCGCCTGGCTGCGGCGGCACGGCATCACGCACACCATCCCCGAACGGGCCGACCAGATCCGCAACCGGGCTCGCAGAGGCAGCCGTGGAGGCCGGCCGCCGACCTTCGACCGCGAGATCTACAAACGACGCAACGTGGTCGAGCGCTGCTTCAACCGCCTCAAGCAGTGGCGCGGCATCGCCACCCGCTACGAGAAGACCGCCGAGTCCTATCAGGCAGCCATCACCCTCGCCTCGCTGCTGATGTGGGCGTGACGTGTGACGATCTACTCATCGGCCGCCGACGGCCACCAGCCGACAGCGGCCACAACATCCCGGGCGACGTCCGCCACCGCCCGCCCGTCCGTGGCCACCCGGACTGTCCCCTCTGGCACCCCCTCCTCCAGGTGCCGGGCCATGAACCCGCTGCGCTGCACCTGCTGCTCCAGCTCCGAGCCGAGCTCGCGAGCGGCCAGGCGGCCGCGGGCGGTGGCGTCGGAGGCGGTGAGCAACACCCGCACGAAGCGGGCGTCCTTCCCCAGAGCCCGCTCATAGATGCCGCTCTCACTCGCCATGACACTGGCGGTGTTGGTGTAGATCAGCCGCCGACAGCCCAGCGCCGCATAGTTGCCCCACAGCGCCGCAAGGTTGCGCTCGGTCAGCCGCGACCGGTCCGGGTCGCCGGGTGGAGCGGGATGGATGTGATCCAGCACGTCACCCTCGATCAGAGCGTGGGCGACGTCCACGGCGCGCAGCTGCGCTGAGACCTCATAGCCGACCGAGGACTTTCCCACCCCGGAACGGCCGCCGATGAGCAGCACTTCGGTGATCAACACCCGGAAATCCTGCCACCTGTCCGCCGCCCTGTCATTCCACCCCAAGAGATCATTTGACGACAGGCCCTAGCACACACTGCTCCTGTGTAGAGCAACGATGTCACCGTCCCGCCGCGCGCGCCGTGGCAGGCCGTCCCCGCCGGCGGCGTCGAGCTGCTGCGCGGCGCCGCCGGCGGCAACCCGCACACGCTCGTCGCCGACCCCGGCACCTGCCGGTGGACGTGGCGTGACCGGCGGGCGGGACCGGTTCCGACCGGGTTTCGTCGTTCGGGAGCCGTCCCACTCGCCATCCGGTACCGTCCTGGCTCCGAAAAGGCCCGTGGCGCAGGGGTGAGACGGTGGCGGACGACGTGGGCGAGCTGATCGAGCGGCTGGCCCTGTGGCGGACCGGTGACGGCGGCTACGACGAGGTCAGCCTCCGGGAACGGGCGATCGTCGCGCTGCGGGAACGCGCGCCGGAGGCGGTCCCCGCGCTCGTCGGGCGGCTCGACGCCCTCCTCGCGGACCACGCCGCGCACCTGGAGCGGGTCGCCGCCGTCACGGCGGCGTGGGACGCCTGGTACGAGGAGGGCGACGCCCTCGTCGACGAGCACGGGCCGGGCGCGGTGTTCGAGCTGGAGCGGTACCGCACGGTGCCCAGCGACAGCCTCCCCCAGCGCGAGCCCCGCGACGAGCACTACCAGGACCCGTACGACCTCAAGCAGGGCATCGTCGAGGCCCTCCGCCGCATCGGCGACGACCGCGCCGCACCGGTCTTAGGCCGCGCGCTCCGGGACCGGGCCTGCCTCCAGCAGGCCGCGACGGCGCTGCGCGGCATCCACCTCGACGGCGCCGTGCCCGCGCTGCTCGACGCCGCCGCGGGCATCGAGCCAGACGACCCGGCGTTCCCGGCGGTGCTCAGCGCGCTGGACCACTACGGCGTCACGATGGCGCAGGTGCGGGCGCGGTTCGAGGCCGAATCCGGACCGCAGGCCCGGGTCAGCCTGATGCACGTGATGAAGAAGCTGCCCGGCGACGGCGCCGGCCGGCCGGACGACGAGGAGATCAGGGACGCGCTGGTCTTCCTCGCGATGGGCCGCTCGGCCACGGACCGGCACCGGGCCCTCAGCCAGCTCCGGGCGCTCGGCGCTCCGCCCGAGGAGCCGCGGGACCCGGCGGCGGCCGGCGGCGCACGGGACGTACCGGACCCGTGGGACGGGGACCTCGGCGGCTCCGGCATGGCCGCGCCGCCGCCCGCCGGGACCCTCTGCGCGGCGATCGCGCTGGCCGCGCAGGGCAACCCGCCGGGCCACGACCGCGAGTTGCGGCGCCGGCTGCGGCGCATGGCCGAGGAGGCCCCCTCCGCGCCGCGGGCCGTCACCGCCGTCCTCACCCGCGAGCCGCGGTCGCCCGACGCGGAGCTGGACCTGGCGCTGCGGCTGGCCCCCCGGCTGAACGGCCGGGAGGCCGAGCACCTGGCGCTGCTCCGCGCCCTGCGAGGGCTCACCTCGTACCCGCCGGCCCGCGCGGGCGCGCTGCGCGCGCTGCGCCGCGACACCGGGCTGTTCGTGCTGATGCTGCACGAGGACCCGGCGCTCCGCGCGGAGGCGCGGGCCGTCTTCGACGACGTCGCGGAGCCGGCGGACCGGGAGCGGTTCGCCGAGTACGAGGCGCTGCGGCTGGGCACCTGGGGGCGGCTGGTCCGCAGGTTCAGGCGCCGCTAGGCGCGCGGGCGTTCGCCGTCGCGGCCGGTGCCTGCGGGCCGGGCGGCCGCCGTGCGCGGCGGGTGGGCGATGAGTTTCCGGCCGCGCGGCGGTCTCTCCCCGTGACGGTTCTTCCAACGACATCCGCGACAAACGAGGAGCACATCATGGTGCAGATCGGCGCGTCCCTGCCGCAGTACGGTCCCGGGGCCGCCCCCGACGCCCTGGCCGGCGTCGCGCGGCGGGCGGAGGAGACGGGGCTCGGCAGCGTCTGGACGAACGAGCGGTGGCTGCGGCCCACGAAGCCGATCGCGATGGGCGGTCCCGGCGGGCCGGAGATGATGGGCCCCGAGCAGTGGGCTGACGCCCACGACCCGCTGGAGACGCTGGCGTACGTGGCGGCGACGACCGAGCGTGTCCTGCTGGGCACCAGCGTCATCCCGGCGCTGCTGCACAACCCCGTCCTGCTCGCCCGCCGGCTGGCCACCCTGGACCGGCTCTCCGCCGGCCGGCTGCTGGCCGGGGTGGGGCAGGGGTGGATGGAGCAGGAGTTCACGGCGGCGGGGGTGCCGCTGGCGCGGCGCGGGGCGGGTTTCGAGGAGCACCTGGGGGTGATGCGCGCGGTCTGGGGCCCGAAGCCGGTACGGGTCGACGGCCGGTTCTACCGGGTGCCGGAGTCGGAGATCGGGCCCAAGCCGGTACGGGCCGGCGGGCCGGCGGTGCTCGTCGGCGCCGGGAGCCCGGCGGCGGTGGACCGCGCGGCGCGGCTGGGTCTGGGGCTGAGCCTCGTCGTCTTCGACTGGGACGCGCTGCGGGCGACGGTCGGGGCGTTCCGCGCGAGCGCGGCCGCGGCGGGCCACGACGCGGCGTCGCTGCCGCTGGTGGTGCAGGTCAACGGCGGGGTCACGGCCGGTCCCGCGGTCGCCGAGCGGGGCCCGGTGACCGGCTCGGTGGAGCAGGTCGCGGAGGATCTGCTGGAGCTGGACCGGCTGGGGGTGGACCACGTCTTCTGGGCGATGATCGACCAGGACGAGCAGATCGACGTGCTGTCCCGGCTCTCCCTCGCGTACGCCGACGCCGCGTCCTGACCGCCGCGGGGCGGCGGGCGGCGGACGGCAGGGGGGCGCTACCCGACGCCCAGCCGGGCGGCGTCGGGCGCGAAGACGGTCATCCAGTGCGGGCGGAGCCGGTAGAAGACGACCTCCTCGTCCCAGCGGAAGGCGTCCTCGCCGTAGAAGTCCCGGAAGTACGCCAGCATGTCCGGCCACTCGGGGTCGGGCTCCCCCTCCGCGGGGTTGAGCGTGACCGCGTCGCCCGGCGCCGCTGATGCGGGGTTCGCCCCGGGCGGTCACGGTGGAGAGCGCGAGCGTGCACATGCCGGTCAGCACCCGGGTGAGCTGCTCCGCGGTCAGGGTACGGTCGGCGTTGATGAGGGAGCGGAGGTGGCCGGTGGAGCGGGCCAGGGAGGCGTCGAGCAGTCCCTGGAGCCGCCGCAGGTCCTCGGGGGTTTCGCGCATGCGGTCACGGTAGCCGGGCCGGTCCCCGGCCGGCGGTGCCGCCTGCTGGCGGGTTTTCTCCCCCGCCGCGTCACATCGGCGCGTGCGCGCCGGTCAGTTGTATGAGGGGCGAACTGGGAGAGGACCTGGTCACCGATGAGTGAACACGACTGGCTGGCCGAACGTTTCGAGACAGACCGGCCCCGGCTGCGCGCGGTCGCGTACCGGATGCTGGGCTCGGTCCAGGAGGCCGACGACGCCGTCCAGGAGGCGTGGATCCGGCTCAGCCGCTCGGACACCAGCGAGGTGGAGAACCTCAGCGGCTGGGTCACGACGATCGTCGCCCGGGTGTCGCTGAACATGCTGCAGTCCCGCAAGTCCCGGCCCGAGGTCCTGGTGGACGCGACGGAGGGCGGCGACCAGCCCTACGAGCAGTCGCCGGACGACCCGGAGGAGGAGGCGATGATCGCCGACTCCGTGGGGCTGGCCCTGCTGGTCGTCCTGGACACGCTGACGCCGGCCGAGCGGCTGGCGTTCGTGCTGCACGACATGTTCGCCGTGCCCTTCGTGGAGATCGCGGCCATCGTCGACCGCTCCCCCGCCGCCGCCCGGCAGCTGGCCAGCCGGGCGCGGCGCCGCGTGCAGCGCTCCACGCCCAGCGCGCGGCGGGGCGAGAGCTTCGGCGTGTACGACGGCTCCGCCGGCCCCGCCGGAACCGGCAAGTCGGATCTGGCGACGGCGTTCCTCGCCGCGTCCCGGGAGGGCAACTTCGAGGCGCTGCTGGCGATGCTCGACCCGGACATCGTGCTGCGTACGGACGCGGCGGCGGTGCAGATGAGCCTGGAGGCCGAGCTGCGCGGGGAGAACCCGATCACGAACGTCCCCGAGATCCGCGGCGCGGACGCCGTCACCCGGGTGTTCGCCGGCCGGACCTGGAGCCCGGCGCCGGCGCTGATCGACGGCGAGGCGGGGCTGGTGTGGGTCCAGAACGGCCGTCCGCACGTGGCGTTCTGCTTCGGCACGGAGAACGGGCGCATCACCGGGATCGACATCCGCGCCGACCTCTCCGGCCTGGGCATCGAGCTGTACCAGCGCACCCTGACCGGCCGCCGCGGGTAGCAGATACCTGCCGTGTCCGGCCGTCTGTCCGGCACCGACCCTCCGGCCTAGGGTGTGCGCATGGACGCATCTACCAATCCCATCGAGCAGTTGATCGATTTATCAACCGGGTATCTGCGGTCCGCCGCGCTGCACGCGGCCGCGGAGCTGCGGCTCGCCGACCTGCTGGCCGACGGCCCCCGCAGCGCTGACGACATGGCGGCGGAGGCCGGGCTCAACGGCCCGTACCTGGCCCGGCTGCTGCGCTATCTCGCCGCGCACGACGTCTTCCGGCAGGAGGAGGACGGCCGCTTCGCCCTCACGCCCATGGCGCAGCTGCTGCGCGAGGACGGGCCGATGTCGATGCGCGCGTACGTGGAGGTGCACGGCCACGACATCTTCCTGCGGTCGGCGATGGGGTTGCCGGAGGCGATCCGTACGGGCGGGAATCCGTTCGAGGCCGAGTTCGGGATGCCCTTCTACCAGTACCTGTTCGCCAACCGTGAGCTGGGCGCGCAGTTCGACACGAGCATGGCGTCGTTCTCGGAGGCCCTGAGCGACCAGGTCGCCGCGGCGTACGACTTCGGTTCCGCGCGCAAGGTCGTGGACGTGGGCGGCGGCCGCGGCGGGCAGCTGCGGGCGATCCTGCGGCGCAACGAGCACGTCGAGGGCACGCTGCTGGACCTCGAACCGGTGGTGGCCGGGCACGTGCTGGACGTGCCCGAGCTGGCGGGCCGGTGGCACGCGGTCGGCGGCGACTTCTTCAAGGCGGTGCCGGAAGGCGGCGACGTCTACATCCTCAAGCACGTGCTGGCCAGCTGGCCCGACGAGCAGTGCGTGCAGATCCTGGAGGTGTGCCGGCAGGCCATGCCGGACGACGCCCGGCTGCTCATGGTCAACGCGCTGGTGCCGGAGGGGAACGAGCCGCACCCGAGCAAGACCGTGGACATGACGATGCTGACGGTCCTGAACGGCAAGGGCCGGACGCAGGCGGAGTACGAGGAGCTGATGCGCAAGGCGGGGCTGGCACCGGACAACGTGCTGCACGTCTCGCCGCACGCCGCGATCATCGAGGCGACGAAGGCCTGAGCCCCGCGGGGCGCACGGCGCGGAGCCGCCCGCGCCGTTCGCGGCTGTACGGCCGCCGCCCGGCCGGGCGCCGGCGCCGTACGGGCTACGGCTGGAGGCGGACGGAGGCCCAGCCGTCGCCCTCGCGGTCGTAGCGCAGCCGCAGGTGGAGCCGGTCCGGGCGGTGGGCCCAGAACTCCACGTCCTGCGGCTGCAGCCGGTAGCCGTAGAAGCGCTCCGGGCGGTCCAGCGCCTTGCCGTCCGCGCCGAGGCGCTCGGCCTCGGCGCGCAGCGCCCCCGGGTCGGCCAGCGGCTCGCTCTGCCGGGACGCCACCGACATGGCGTGCAGCGGGATGGCCCGGGCCTGCCACAGGGACTCGGACTCGGCCGTGGGGACCGGCTCGACGGTGCCGGAGATCTTGATCTGCTGGCCGGTCTCGCGCCAGTACAGCAGCCCGGCGGCCCAGTTGTTCTCCTCGATCTCGCGGCCCTTGCGGCTGGAGGCGTGGCTGGTGAACAGCACGCCGCGCTCGTCGATGGCGCTGACCAGGACGATGCGCGCGGACGGCCGGCCGCGCTTGTCCGCGGTGGCGAGCGCCAGCGCCTTGGGCTCGCGGACCGCCACCTCGACGGCGCGGTCGAGCCAGCGCTGCATGAGGCCCACGGGGTCGGCGGGCGGGTTGTCGTACTCCGGGAAGTCCGGGTCGTTCTCGACGGTGAGGCTTTCGAACTTGCTGGTCTGCATCACGTGCCTTTCTCGCAGGTGGCCGCCCGCCGGGCGCCGGGGCGTCTAGAGGAAGAGGGTGCCGCGTCCCACGGTGACCCCGTGGCCGCCGACGTGGACGGAGTTGATCCGGTCGCCGTCGCCGTCGGCGGTGGCGAGCATCAGGGAGGGCCGGCCCATCTCGACACCCTGGAGTATCTCCACCTCCTCGCCGTACGCGGCCAGGCCGTGCCGGGCGAGGTGGATGGCGAGCGGGCCCGCCGCCGAGCCGGTCGCCGCGTCCTCGACGACGCCGTACGCGGGCGAGAACATCCGGGCGCGCCACTGCCGGCCCTCGCCGGCGAAGCAGTTGGCGGCCATGTCGGGGAACGCGGACAGCGCGCGGTGGTCGGGCCGCAGCGCGGACAGCGCGGGCACGCTCTCCAGGCCGACGAAGACGTGCCGGGGGCCGTTGCGGTACACCTCGACGGGGGCGACGGAGGTGTCGGCGCCGAGCGCGGCGAGGAGTTCGTCGGCCTCGGCGTAGGGCTCCCACACCGGGTGCGGCTGGCGCATGCTGACCTTCACCGCGCCCTCGTCGTCGGTGAGGACGACCGGGATGACGCCCATCGCCGTCTCCAGCCGCAGCCGGTCCTGCTTGCGCGTCTCGCCGAGGGCGACCGCGGTGCCGAGCAGCGGGTGGCCGGCGAAGGGCAGTTCGTTGACGGGGGTGAAGATGCGGATGCGGGCGTCGCCGCCTTCGCCGGGGGGCAGCACGAAGGTGGTCTCGGAGAGGTTCATCTCCCGGGCGATGCGCTGCATCAGGTCGGGCGTCAGCTCCTCGGCGTCGAGGAACACGGCGACGGGGTTGCCGTACAGCGGCCTGCGGGAGAAGGCGTCCACCAGCATGTAGTCGAGATCGGGCATGTACGGCACTCCTGACGGGCGGATACGAGTTCTTCAGTCGGTGAGGGCGGCGCCGAGGCCGTGCAGGACGGGCAGTTGGTGCACGCCCTCGGCGACGGCCTCGACGTCGAAGCTCAGGTGGTGCACCGGGGGCCGGCCGATCAGTTCGGCGGCCCGGTTGGGCGGCAGCGGGAGGTCCGCGGGCCGGTCGTGCTCCCAGACCATGACGGCGCCCCAGCGGTTGCCCTCCCGGTCGGCGACCCAGAACTTCGCCCGCAGCCCCGGCACGCCGGCCCACTCGTCGGCGGCCCCGGCGCGCAGGTTCTCGCGCAGCGAGTCGACGCTCTGCGCGGTTCCGTCGAGGTCCCAGAGGGTGATATCGCACCTCACCGGCCGATCACCCCGAGCAGCGCGTCGCCGATGAGCCGGGGCCCGTCGACGGTGAGGACGGATTCGGCGTGGAACTGGAAGGAGGCGAAGTGCGGGCCGCGCAGCGCGTCGATCTGGCCGGTGGCCGCGTCGCGGCTGACGCGGACCCGGCCGACGGCGGGCACGTCGAGTTCGTCCGCGGGGCTGACCGCGGCGAACGTGTTGTAGTAGCCGACGTGTTCGCGGCGGCCGAAGAGGTCGATGGCGCGCTGCACGCCCTGGTTGGGGCGGTCGCGGCGGACCAGGTCGAGGCCGAGCCGGAGGCTGAGCACCTGGTGGCTGAGGCAGACGGCGAGGAACGGGGTGCGGTCGGCGAGCAGTCCGGCGACGGCCTCGTCCAGCGCGGCGATCTTCGGGTCGGCGCCGGCCCGGGGGTCGCCGGGGCCGGGGCCCATGACGACGAGGTCGAAGCCGTCGACGGCGTAGGGCTCGTCGAAGCGGCGTACCTCGGCGGTGGGGCCGAGGGCCTCCAGCTGCTGCACCATCATCGCGGTGAAGGTGTCCTCGGCGTCGACGACGAGGACCTTCATGCCCTCCAGCGCGGGCACGGTCAGCGGGCGGGCGCCGGTGGCGGCGAGCCAGAAATCGCCGATGCCCGTGTTGCGGCCGCGCAGCACGTCGCGGACGGCGGGGTGGTCGGCGAAGCGCGGGGCGGGCGGGACGGCGGCCGGATCGGCGGCGGGAGCCGGTGCGGCGGGATCGGCGGCGGGCGCGGCGCCCAGGGCGTCGAGCAGCGCGGCGGCCTTGGCGCGGGTCTCGGCCGCCTCGCCCTCCGGGGAGGAGTGGCGTACGAGGGTCGCCCCCACGGCCAGGGAGAGCCGCCCGTCGTCCGCGATGTCGGCGGTGCGGATGAGGATGGCGGAGTCCAGCGTGCGGCTGCCCGTGGGCTCGTCGCTGACGAGTGCGGCGACGCCGCTGTAGTAGCCGCGGCCCTGCGGCTCGTGGCGGGCGATGACGCGGGCGGCGCTCTCCACCGGGCTGCCGGTGACGGTCGGCGCGAACAGCGTCTCGCGCAGGACGTCCCGTACGTCGCGCTCGGTGTGCCCCTCGATGAAGTACTCGGTGTGGGCGAGCCGCGCCATCTCCTTCAGCGCGGGGCCGGTGACCCGGCCGCCCTCCGGGCAGATGCGGGACATCATCTTCAGTTCCTCGTCCAGCACCATGTACAGCTCGTCGGTCTCCTTGCGGTCCCGCAGGAACGCGGTGAGGCCGTCGAGCGTGGGGCCGCCGGCGGGGTAGCGGTACGTGCCGCTGATCGGGTTCATCACAGCGCGGCCCCCGGTGACGGAGATGTGCCGCTCGGGGGTGGCGCCGACGAAGGTGCGGCCGTCGACGTGCACGGCGAACGTCCAGTAGGCGCTGGGCTCCAGGGAGATCAGCCGCCGGAAGACGGTCAGCGCCGCGCGCGCGGGCTCGCCGCCGACGTCGGCGAGCAGGGTGCGCTTGATGACGAAGTTGGCGCCCTCGCCGGTGCCGATCTCGTCGGTCACCACCCGCCGTACGACGTCGGCGTACTCCTCGTCGGACAGGTCGAAGCGGTGGCCGGTGAGCGCGGCGGGGGTGTCGGGCAGCCGGGCGAGGGTGTCGGCCAGCGGCAGCGCGGCCTGCTCGGTGACGTTCATGGCGATCAGCTGCGCACCGTCGTCGGGGGCGGCGAAGCCCCGTTCGGTGAGCTGCCGGTAGGGCACCATCAGCAGGGTGCGGTGGGCGGTGGCGGCCGGCGGGGCGGCGGGCTCTGGCAGCGGCAGGCCGGCCAGGGAGCCGGGGTGGGAGACGTCGCCGAGGAGGACGTCGACGGTGCCGGGGGTGCCGCTCTCCGGCCGGTGCAGCAGCGCGAACGCGGGCGGGACGGGCCCGGTGAGCAGCCGGTCGAGCAGGTCGGCGCCGGCGTCCGGGCGGGTCTCCCGGGCGGCGCTCATGCGAAGATCTCCGCGCTCGGCACGACCATCCCGCAGCGCTGGGCGACGTACTCCAGCGCCATCCGGTGCTGGTCGGCGGTGAAGTCGGCGACGGCGTCGGCGGCGAGGAACACCTGGATGTCGTGGGTGAAGGCGTCGATCGCGGTGGCGAGCACGCCGACGTGCGCGTAGACGCCGCAGAGCACCAGCTGGTCGCGGCCCGCGGCGCGCAGCTTCTCCAGCAGCCCGGACTTGAAGAACGCGCTGTAGCGCCACTTGGTGAGCAGCCAGTCGCCGTCGGCGGGGGCCAGCTCGGGCACGACCTCGCGGTCCTCCGGCGCGGTGCGCATGCCGGGTCCCCAGAAGTCGACGAGCAGGCCGCGCTCCTCCCGGCTCATGCCGCCGGGCTGCGCCGAGTACGCGACGGGCACGCCGAGTTCGGCGGCGCGCTTGCGCAGCAGCGCGGCGTTGTGGACGAGCTGGGAGCGGACCGTCTCCGGCACCGGGCGCAGGAAGAACCGCTGCATGTCGTGCACGACCAGGGCCGCGCGGGCGGGGTCTGGCGTCCACGCCGCCAGGTTGGCCGGCAGGGTCTCTGCCGTCGGCAGCTCGTACGGGTCGATGACGGGTATGCCGACCACGGTTCGGCTCCTCTCGGGTGCGGTGGGGTACGGGTCCGGGGCGGGGCCCGCGGCCCGGCGTCTGCTCTCAGCGGGTTCCGGCCCAGGCGGCCACGAGCTGGTGGGCCTGGCCCGGGTTGAGCCGGGGGTCGCAGAAGGTGGTGCGCCGGCCGGCGGAGCCGATGGAGGCGGTGTCGGCGGCGCACTCCGTCACCAGGTCCGGGGTCGTCTCCAGGTGCAGCCCGCCGTTGACGCCGCCGGTGGCGGCGAGGGCGGCGCAGAAGCCGTGGATCTCGGCGAGCATCGCGTCCATCAGCCGGGTCTTCTGCCCGTCGGGGCCGGTGACCGTGTTGCCGTGCATGGGGTCGCAGATCCACACGGCGGGGTGGCCGGCCGCCTGGACGGCCTGCACCAGGGCCGGCAGCCGGCCGGTGACGAAGCCGGCGCCCATCCGGGAGATGAGCACGAGCCGGCCGGGCCGGCGGGCCGGGTCGAGCCGGTCGGCCAGCTCGGTGATCTCCGCGGCCGTGGTGCCGGAGCCGACCTTGCAGGCCACCGGGTTGACGACGTCGGCGAGCAGCCCGACGTGGGCGCCGTCGGGCCGGCGGGTGCGCTCCCCCACCCACGGCAGGTGCGTCGAGGACAGGTAGCGCTCGCCGGCGGCGGTGCGCCGCAGCATCGGCGTCTCGTAGTCGAGGAGCAGCGCCTCGTGGCTGATCCACACCCGCTCGGCGTCCGGGCGCCCGGCGTTGACGGCGTCCAGCTCATGCACGACGTCCTGGGCGGCCCCGAAGCACTCGAGGATCCGCTGCGGGTCGGGGCGGCGGGCCTCGGCGTCGGGCTCGGGGCGGTTGACCATGTGCCCGCGGTAGACGGGCAGCGTGAGGTCGCCGACCTGCTCGACGGGCTTGGAGCGGGGCTTGGCGAACTGCCCGGCGATGCGGCCGATCCGTAAGGTCGGCCGACCGGTGATCTGGGCCGCCGTGTCGGCGAGCCCGTCGAGCAGCGCGCTCTTGCGCCGCACGTGGTACGGGCTCGACTCCGCCGGGTCTTCGGCGCAGTCGCCGGCCTGGATGAGGTGCGCGCGTCCCTCGGCGACCTCGGCGAGCCGGCGCCGCAGCCGCGCCGCGCCGTCCTCGGTGACGAGCGGCGGCGCGGCGTCGAGGGCCTCGCGTACCCGCCGCACCTGGCCGGCGTCCTCCCACACGGGTTGCTGAAGAGCTGGTGGCGCGTGGAATTCCTGGACTGAGGTAGGCACGTTCTCCCCCTGCCGAGTGTGCGTGTCGAGTTACGAGGGTCGTCGGGCGGTCGCCGTCAGGTCGGGATGCCTTCGCGGCGGACCGTGGGCACCTCGATACCCAGGGCACGGAACTGCTGGCAGGGGTTCATGAACTCGCGCTGCTGCTTGATCTTCCCGTCCTCGAAGAGGAAGTAGTGCAGGAAGTGGTTGCGGTAGTGACCGGGCTCGTAGCCGGGAAAGTTGATCTTCCCTTCGCCGTCGCACTCCACCCAGAAGCGGTTGGGGTCCTGGGTGTCGAAGATTTCGATGTTGATCCAGGCCCAGTCGGGGAAGCACTTCAGCGACCAGACGGCGTGCTCGCCGAGCCGGTCGCGGCCGCTGATGACGATGGGCTCACCGGTCTCGGTGGTCCACAGGCCGCCGGTGCCGTCCTCGGTGAACAGGAGGTGCCGCTCCAGCCGGTCCTGGCCGCGGCAGTGCATGTACTTCTCGACGATGGCGCGGTTGTGGTCGCGTACCTCATTGTCGCCGGACATAGCTGGACTCACTTCCCTTTACTCACGTGGCGGATGGGGCGGATCCCGTACGGACCACGTCGTCCGGAATACGGTCAACGGCCGCCGGGGGCTTGGGCGTCGAAGGTGCTCGGGCGCCCGGTCGGTGTGGTGGAATTCCGCTGCCAATGCATCAGGACCGGTCCGCGCGGCTCACCGGAAGCGGGCGGAATTCCCGGCCGGCAAGGGGGTGCCGCGGGCAATCCCCTGCGCAGGTCGGGCGCACGGGACACGGAAACGCCGCGTCGGAGGCCCGGCCACGGCGGAAGATCGGACTGAAACACGTACCACCGAGCTGGACCTCCCTTGTCTCTTGTACGGATCAGAACCTGCTCCAGCACCATATCCGCCTGCCGGGCCCGTTCGGCGCGGGGTAGCAGCTTCCTTCCAGCGGCTGGCAATGAATTGCCATTCTGATTCCGGACGCTGTGCAAAACGTCGCCGCGGTGACTCCGCGATGAATGTGCGCCGTCATGAAGAGGCGGCTGAAATCAGCCGCCGCGGGCGCCGGCTGATTCGCCCGGCATTTGCGGACGCGCCGCCCGGCGGCCGCCCGCCCGGCCGGCCGGACGCCCCGGCGCGGCCCCGGGGGCGGCCCGGGGGGGGGCCCCCGGGGCCGCCCGGGGCCGGGGGGCGGTCTTGCGCATCGCCGCCGCGTGCCGAAGACTCCCCTACGACGTGTCAGGGGCACGGCAAAAGCCGGGCCGCTGACGGTGTCTCAGGGGCTCGTCACCTCGAAGCCCTGGTTCCCCCAAACCCAGGAGACATCTGTGAAGATCACGCGCACCACCCCCACCGGGGCGTTCCGCGGCAGACTGCGGCTGATCACCGCGGCCGCCGGCCTCGCCGCCGCGGCAGCGCTCGCGCTGCCCGCGGGTGCGAACGCACAGGACGCCTCACCCTCGTTCAGCACGACAGAGCTCAAGGCCGTCGACAGCGCGATCGGCACGGCAGACGTCGCGGGCACCGCCTGGTACGTCGACCATGCCAGCGACACCGTCGTCGTCACCGTCGACAGCACCGTCTCCGCGGCCGAGGTGGCCCGGATCACCGAGGCGGCCGGCGACAACGCCGGCGCCGTCGAAGTACAGCGCACCAACGGGAAGTTCACCAAGTACATCGCCGGCGGCGAGGCCATCACCACCGGCGGCGCCCGCTGCTCGCTCGGCTTCAACGTCGAGAGCAGCAACGGCACCAAGTACGCCCTGACGGCCGGCCACTGCACCAACATCGGCAGCTCGTGGAGCATCGGCAGCAGGGCCGGCACCAGCTTCCCGACGAACGACTACGGGATCATCCGGCACTCCAACCCCGCGGCGGCCGACGGCCGGGTGTATCTGTACAACGGTCAGTACCAGGACATCACCAACGCCGCCAACCCCTCGCGGGGCCAGTCCGTCCAGCGCAGCGGCAGCACCACCGGTCTGCACGGCGGGTCCGTCACGGGCCTGAACGCCACGGTCAACTACGGCGGCGGCGACGTCGTGTACGGCATGATCCAGACGAACGTCTGCGCCGAGCCCGGCGACAGCGGCGGCCCGCTCTTCTCCGGCAGCACGGCCCTCGGCCTGACGTCCGGCGGCAGCGGCAACTGCTCCTCCGGCGGCACCACGTTCTACCAGCCGGTCGTGGAGGCTCTCAACGCCTACGGCGTCGACGTCTTCTGAGCCCCGGCGCACACGCGCACGACGCACGGCACTCGGCCCCGGCCGGCCTCCCGCCGGCCGGGGTCCGCGTCTCCGCGCCGGCGTGCGGGGCGGCGTCCTGCAGCCCGGCGGTTCAGGAAGACGGGATCCAGCCCCGCTCGATGCGGGGCGTCTCGATGCTGAGGGCGCGCATGTGCTCGATCGGGTTGGTGTACTCGCGGCTGGCGACGATCCGCCCGTCGTCGAGCGTGAAACCGTGGATGAAGTGGTTGCGGTAGCGGCCCTTGGGATAGCCGGGGAAGCGGATCGTGCCCTCGCCGTCGCACTCGACCCAGATCACGGACGGGTCCTGCGTCTGGTAGAGGTGCACGTCGATCCACTGCCAGTCCGGCAGCACCTGCAGGGACAGTTCCCCGTGCCGTTTCAGCTTGTCGCGGCCCCGGACGACGATGGGGCCGCCGACGTCGGTGTAGAACAGCGACGCGGAGCCGTCCTCGGTGTAGAGGGTGTACCGGCGCAGCCGCGCCTCGGCGTCGGTCAGCATGTACTGCTCTACGGCCCGGCGGTTGCGGGCCCGCAGGTCGTGGTGGTCGGTGAACACCGGAGCGGCGGCATCCGAATGAAGGGACACTGACGAGGTCATGGCGCCTCCTGGCGCGAGCGGACGGATGAGGTGGGTGGTGCCTGTCGGTGGGGAGAGCGCGTACGCCGCCACAGGGGGACGGCCGCGGACGTACGCGCGGGCCGCGGCCGGGGCCGGCCCTCCGCCGCGGGCGGTGCGGGTACTGCCGTGTCGCAGAGCAGCCGGGGCCCGCCGGCGGCTGCCGGCGGCCCCTCCGGGTCCCGAGGAGTCTCGCGACCACCCGCTCTGCTCCCTTACTCCCTCCCCGGGGTGTAGGAGGGGCGGGAGTTGAGCTGCGCGGCCTCGCTCTCGGCCTTCTTGCGGTACATCTCCATCATCTGGGTGACCCGGTCGCGGTCCCAGGTGTCGGGGCCCGCGGCCTGCTCCATGGCCCGGGCGGCCATGACGACGGCGTTGGCGGGCTCCACGCGCTGACGCTCGTACGCGGCCAGCCCCTCCGGCACGTCGCCGTGCGCCTGCGCCAGCTCGTAGGCGAGCACGCGCGCGTCGAGGACGGCCTGCGCCGCGCCGTTGCCGCCCGCCGGGTACATGGGGTGGGCGGCGTCGCCGAGAAGCGTGACCCGGCCGCTGCCCCAGGCGGGCAGCGGATCCCGGTCGACCATGGGGTACTCCAGGATGTGGCCGGAGCGCTGCAGCAGGTCGCGCGGGTCGAGCCAGTCGATCGACCAGTCCTCGACGAATCCGAGCACCTCCGAGAGCCGGCCCTCGCGCTGGTCGTCGATCGCGGCGTCGCCGGCGTCGGGCAGCGAGCCCGCGTCGGCGACCTTTACCAGGCAGACCCAGTTGGTGCGGTCCTTGCCGATCGGATAGGCGACGAGCGTCACCGCGCCGTCGCCCACCCCGACCCACGAGCGGCCGGTGAAGAACGGCGGGACGCCCTCGGTCACGCCGCGCCACATCCGCACCCCGGACCAGGCCAGCGGCCCCTCGTCCGGGTGCAGCCGGGCGCGGACCGCCGAGTTCAGCCCGTCGGCTCCGATCAGCGCGGCGGCCTGCAGGGTCTCGGCGGCACCGCTCTCGCGGTCCGTGACGCGGACCTCGACGGCGTCGTCGCGCTCGGTGAAGTCCTCCAGCCGGGTGCCGGTGCGGACGGCGTCGGGGCCGAGCCGCCGGCGGACCTCCGCCAGGAGCATCAGGTGCAGCTCGCCGCGGTGGATGCAGTACTGCGGCCACTTGGAGCCGGTGGCCTCGCCACGCGGCTGGGTGAAGAGCGGGTGGCCGAACTTGTCGCAGAAGACGTACTCCGCGGTGGCCACGCCGAGCCCGGCGAGTTCCTCGCCGAGGCCCAGCTCGGTCAGCTCGCGGACGCCGTGGGTGAGGAGGTTGATGCCGACGCCGATGGGCTCGATGCGGCGGGCACTCTCGACGACCAGTGAATCGATCCCGGCGGCGTGCAGGCTCAGCGCGGCGGTGAGCCCGCCGATCCCGCCGCCGGCGATAACGACGGGCGCGGTCATCGGGCGACCACCCCGGCTGCTCCGGAACACCCGGTGAAGGCGCTCCCGGAAACGGCGAGTTCGCGGTTACGGACGTGGCGTGCCCGCCCGGCGGAGTCCACGGATTCGGGGTGACTTCGTCTCTTGCGCATGCTCGGCTCCTTGGCCGCAGTGGTGGTACGTGATTCAGTCCGCCGGGCGAACCCGTTCGGAGACCTTGGATGACATCTGGTAATAGGAGGCGAGCTTGAAGAACTCCTCGCCCCGCGCCACCGTGCCGGCGTAGACATAGCTGGGTTCGCCGCCGTGCACGGTCGGCATGTCGCGGGCGAACTTTGCGACGCCGGGCTCTATCCGGGCGGGCAGCAGATTCGGATCCGACGTGCGCGTGGAGAAACACATGCGCTCTATCCGGGTGGTGTCCCAGCCGAAGGTCGGGTACATGGCGAACGAGGTGCTGATGAACTCCAGCATGTGCTCGCTCGGCTTCGAAAGACCCATTTCACCGAGGGTGGCCACGATGGCGTCGGGCCGCGTGTAGTCGGGGGTGAGACCGCTGATGTAGAGGTTCCACGTCCGGCTGCCGTAGTCGATGCCGATGCAGGAGACCTTGCCGTCGAGCCCGGCGGCGGCGAAGTAGTCGGCGTGCGCGGCGAGGGCCGGCGGAATGGACGGTAGCTCCGCAAGCGCCTTCATGCTCTGCGGCCTGGCCAGCGGGAAGAAGACGCACGCCTTCTTGAAGCCGCCCCGCACGCCGTAGTCCACGGCGTACGCGTCGACGGGGAAGCGGTCGCCGATCTCGGAGAACAGGCCGGTGACGGGGTGGTCGACCTTCTCTAACAGGCCGCCCGCCACCGCGGCGGCGTAGGGGTCGCCGGCCTCGGGGGGCACGGTGAAGTCGAATGCCAGCTCGCCCCGGTACTTGTGGCCCGTGCCCATACTGAAAATGATGTGTGCGTCGTCGAGCCATCGCCCGAAGGTTTCCAGAGCCGGCCAGACCTTCTCCCGGGAGCACGGCGCGTCCACGAGCCGAGCGGTTTCCTCAACTGCCGAAAAGACGGTTTCCAGCTTGGTAGCCTCAGGCATTCTTCCCTCCAGGGGGGTCGACCTCGGTGTTCGTCGGGACAGTAAAACCCTGTGCCCCGTCGCCCGGCGCGTTCAGATCGATCGGCCGCCACCGGGCCGGCGTCGAGGAGTTCGTTTCTGACGGCCAGAAGCAGGTGTCGGCGAGGGCAGACACCCCCAACGATCGGCTGGGGGACACGTCCGTATCCTCCCAGCTCCTGCTTGCTTCTGGCTTTACGTGCACTTGGCGAGCGCTTGACATCCGGGCCGCCCGTGCCGAAAAAGCAGACAACGCTCACCCACGGTGCGCCACGGGTGACTACTCGTCAATTTCCCGGCGCTGCCGCATTCCAGCCGTGCGACCGCACCGCCGAACGCACGGCGGGGCCGCCGCCGGGGAATTCCCCGGCGGCGGCCCCGCCGTCGCGCGACCGCGGCGCGCCTCGTCTCAGGTTCTGCGGAGCACCGCCCCGTACGCGTCGCAGGCGTTCTGCACCTCGCTCGCCGGGCGCCACTGGCTGACCGGAACGAGGCCCGGTTCCACCGGCGTCCAGCCGTCGAGGATCCGCTCCAGCTCGGCGCGGCCCCGGTCGATCAGCGGGTCGCTGGCCTGTCCGAACACGTCGATCACCGCCGGCACGCGGGGGTCGACGTCGGACGAGATGTGGTTCACCGCCAGATAGCTGCCGGGTACGACCGCCTCGTGCACGCGGGCGACGATGCCGGCCGGGTCCTCGTCGTCGGTGAGGAAGTGCAGGATGCCCGAGAGGAGGACCCCGACGGGCATCGTGAAGTCCAGGGTGGCCCTGACGGCGTCGTTGAACAGGACGGTGTCCGGCTCACGCACGTCCCCCTCCAGGGCCACGGTGTACTCGCCGTCGGCCTGCAGCGCCGCCATGTGCGCCACGGCGACGGGGTTCTTGTCGACGTACACCACCCGGGTCTCGGGGGCGATGCGGTGGGCGACCTCGTGGACGTTGTCGTAGATGTCCGTGGGCATCCCGCCGCCGATGTCGAGGATCTGCCGGACACCGGCCTCGCCGACCCAGAACTCGACGGCGCGGTCGACGAAGAGCCGCTGCTCCCGCGTGAGGACCTTGAGGTCGGGCATGATCTGCTCGGCCTCCTGCAGCAGGTCGCGGTCGGCGTGCACGTTGTCACGGCCGCCCAGCGCGTAGTCCCAGAACCGCGAGGGATGCGCCCTGCGCGCGTCCGGCAGCGGCATTCTCCCCTCGCGTCCGGCCGAGGTCCCGTCAACCGTCATCTGTGCCTCCGTACCCGCGCCCTCAGCCAATGGTCTCACTCGCCGCCGAGCGTGATCGAGGTGTCGATGAACTCGTTGGTCACCAGGTCCCCGGGCGCCAGCCCGTCCTTGAGGGGCTTCTTCTGGGCCTCGAAGACCGGTCCGGCGAGGCCGATCAGCTCCTCCACCCGCGCGGTGTCGAACTCGCCGACCGGCTTGCCGGGGTCGGCGACGAGGTCGAGCGCCCGCATCTGCTCGATCGAGTACTTCCCGACGCCCTTCGAGAACGGCTGGTCGGCCTTGAAGGCGTCGCGCAGCTCGATGACCTTGTCGATCACCGGGTCCGGGTTCTCCATCAGGTCGACCACGCCCTGCTGGACGACCGGCACCAGCTTCTTCAGGCACGGCGCCAGCTCGCCCTTGTCCGCCGCGCGGATCACCGGCGAGGGACCGGGGTTCGGGTAGTACTCGTACGCGAGCTGCGACGCGACCGGCTTGCCCCAGTCGGGCAGCTCCTTCTCGTAGATGTACGGGTCCTCGGTGGCGTACCCGGAGGTGGCGATGTCGCCGCCGGCGGCGACGAAGCGCGCCGGGGAGCCGTCGCCGGAGCTGTCGACCTGGTCCTTCTTCAGGACGCCGGTGCTGGTCAGGTAGTCCATGTACGGCGTGGGGACGTAGACGACGGTGGTGTCGGTCTTACCGAGGTCCTCGATCGTCTCGACGTCCGGGTGCGTCTCCGGGTCCCACATGATCACCTGCGGGTTCTTCGCCAGCAGCGACATCACCGCCAGCGTCGGCTGCTTCTCGGAGTTCTGGATCGCCTCGTCGAAGCCCTGGGGGATGCCGAGGTGGATGCTGTCGTCCGTGTACATCTGCGAGGACGTCGGGTTGAACCCGATCGCGGGGCCGCCGGAGCGCAGCTCCAGCCGCACGCCGGTGTCCTTGCCGCCGGAGGCGACGAGCGGGGCGGTGACCTTCTTGGCGTTCGCGTCGACGTCCATGTCGTCGCCGAGGAGCTGGTATATCGCGCCGGCGGAGGTGATGTCCGGCCACCACGCCGTCTGGACCACGATCGTCGCCGGGCACTCCTTGCTCAGATCCGTGGCGCCGCCGGCCGCGGCGGCCGGGGAGGCGCTGCTCCCGCCGTCGTCGCCGTCGTCGTCGCTGTCGCCGCAGGCGGCCAGCACGGACAGCATTGCTACGGCGGCGGCGAGGGGGACCGCCTTTCTACGCACGTGGTGCAGACGCATATGAGATCCAGTGACGATCGGGCGGCCGGGGGAGGCCGGTCGGACTGATGCCTGATCATAGACATGCCTCCCGCGCGTGCGTTCGGTGCGTTCCCCGGTCGAGTTCCTTTTGCAACATGGGCGTTGGCCGTACGGAGCCGCCCGTTCCGTACGGACCGGTCCGCGGCGGGCCGGCGGAACGGATCTCCGCCGGCCCGCGCGTGGTCGGCGCGCGTGGTCAGAACGTCACGTCGCTGCAGAAGAAGTAGATCTGGTCCGCGTGCGACGCCTTCCAGATGGTGTAGACGATGTGGTGGCCGCTGCGGCCGGGCGCGCTGGCGTCCGCGGTGTAGTGGTTGGCGGGGCCGTACGGGCCGGCGGTGGCCACGCGCTCCAGGTCGCCCCAGTCGAGCGCGTCGGTCTCCGCGTCGTAGCCCTGCCGGGTCACGTACACGTGCAGGTAGTCGGCGCCGTGGTACGCCTGGTCGAGGACGTCGACGGTGAAGTCGGTGTCGAGGTCGGAGGTCTGCCACGGGCCGGGGGTGTCCATGGAGTTGTAGCGGCCGTCCTGGGTGCGCCCGGCGCTGCACAGCTGGTTGTCGGGGATGTGGGCCTCGAAGTCGCCGCCGGTGCCCTCGCGGTAGAGGCCGTTCCAGTTCCACATGCCGTTGGTGTCGTGCTGCCACGCCTGCCAGCACATGGGGTCCTGCTGCTGCATGTCAGGATTCTGGAAGTCGGATCCCCAGCGCTGCCAGCAGCCGTAGTTGCGGGAGACGGGGTCGGCGGCCGAGCCGTGGGCGTCGGCCGTGCCGCCGCCGGTCCAGGGCGTCAGCAGGAGTGCGGCGGCGGCCAGGACGGCCAGGAGGGCGCGGACGGGCAGGCTCCGCGCGTCGGTGCGATCGTTCCGTAGCGATGACACTGCGACTCCTCCTCCGGGAGGGGGTTGGGAGGTGCGGAAGGATTGGGAGCGCTCCCATTCATCCGATCCCTCCCCCGGTGACACCTGTACGAAACATTTCGGGGCCCGGCGGCCCGCCGCCGGGCCCGTGCGGACCGGCGGCCCGGAACGGGTCCGCCGCACGGGTGGCGGCGGGCCGCCCGGGCGCCGCCGTCAGCGGCCGAGCTTGCGCTTGAGCTGGGCCTTGTTCATGTACGAGCGGCCGTGGATGTTGCGGCGCCGGGCCTCGGCGTAGAGCTGGTCGTAGGTGGGCCCCGCGGCACCCGAGCCCGAGCGGAGCCCGCCCCGGCGGCCGGAGGAGATGTCGCGGGTGGAGGTGCGGCTCGCGGTGCGGGCCTCGCCGGTCCGGGCGCGCTCCTTGTTCACGGTGCGGGCGGCGATCTCCTCCGCCCGCCCGGTACGGACGCCGCGCTTCTGGGCGCCCTTCTTGATGTGCTCGTACTGGCGTTCCCTCTTGGGGCTGGACCCTCTCGGCATGGTGTCTCCCTGGCCGCGGTTCGGTCGGACGTCCTCATCGTCCGCCAGGACGGATTCCGCATCAAACGGGCAAAAGGGTCACTTGCCCGCTTCCGTTTCCGCGCGGCTCCCCGGGGAACCCGAGCCGGGACACCGTACGGCGAAGGGACACTCATGACATACCACCCCGACGGCCAGCGCTCCGCCGCCCAGCAGGCGCTGCACACCGTCGCCGAGCAGGGACCGGACGACGAGGCGCTGCACACGCTCGCCGAGAGCCGCGTGCTGCTCCCCGACCCGGACCCGGTGGAGGAGGCGGCCGAGCCCCCGCGGCCGCAGGCGCTCAGCCTGCCGGTGGTGGAGCAGGGCGACGGCACCCGGCTGGTGCCGGTCTTCACCTCCGCCGACCGGCTCGAACAGGTCTTCCCGGAGATCCGGCACTACAACGCGGTGTCGCTCGGCGACCTCGCCCGCGGCTGGCCCTCGGACGGCCCGTCGCTGGTCATCGACGCGGGCGCGCCGGAGGAGATGGCGCTGACGGCCCAGGGCGTGCGGGACCTGCTGGCCACCGCCTGAGCCACCGCCCGAGCCACCGTCGATGAGTTCCGCCGCGGCGCGCGGTCTGCACCTCCGTACCCGACCGCCCGCGCCCTGGAGGCCACCGTGACCGCGACCTACACCTTCGACGTCTTCACCAGCCTCGACGGCTTCGGCGCCGCCGGCGGCGACTGGACCGGCTACTGGGGCAAGCAGGGCCCCGAGCTGCTCGCCCACCGCCTCGGCCAGTACGAGGAGGAGCAGCGGATGGTCTTCGGGGCCCGGACCTACCGGCTGTTCACCCGCATGCTGGCCGAGAGCACCGAGGACTCGGAGGTGCGCGACCCGTGGGTCACGCGCATGACCCGGCTGCCGGCGATCGTGGTGTCGACGACGCTGGAGGGGCCCCTCGACTGGGCGGACGGGACCGTCGCGCACGGCGACGCCGTCGACGTCGTCGCCCGGCTGAAGGAGGAGTCCGACGTGCCGCTGCGTTCGCACGGCAGCCTGTCGATGAACCGGGCGCTGCTGGCCGCCGGGCTGGTCGACCGCGTCCAGGTGACGCTCTTTCCCGTGATCACCGGCCGGACCGGGCTGGACCCGGTCTTCCGGGGCGCGGCCGACTTCGACCTCGACCTGCTCGGGACCCGGACCCTCGACGGCTCCGTCCAGGAGCTGGTCTACCGGCCCCGCCTGCACGGCTGAGCCCGGCCGCACACCCGCCGCCCGGGGCGGACCGGTTCAGCTCGACAGGTTGATCTGCTGCCGGATCCGGTCGAGCCCGGGGCCGGGGTGCGGCGGCGGCTTCCGCTGTCCCGGCACGCGCGGCTCGTCGCCGGCCGGGGCCGTCCACCAGCTCACGCTGCCCTCCTCGACGGTGCGCAGGAGGATCCCCTCGCGGATCGCCCAGGGGCAGACCGTGACGGTCTCGATGCTCATCAGCTTCATCGCGGTGTGCGCGACCACGGCGCCGGCGAGCGACTGCCGGGCCCGCGCCGGCGAGATGCCCGGCAGCCGGGCGCGTTCGGCCGCGGGCAGCCGCCGCAGCTGCCTGACCGCGCGGCGGAGGTCCTCCTGCGCCATCGTGCGGGGGACGAACGGGCCGTGCCGGCCGGGTGCCGCACCGCAGAGGCGGGCGAGCTGCTGCATGGTGCGCGAGGTGACGACGGTCGTGCGCGGCGCCTCCCAGCGGATGCGCGCGGCCACGTCACGCAGCCGGTGCCGGACGTGCCGGCGCACGGCCTTGACGGCGGCCGGCGGCGGCGGGTCGTGCCTGCCGAAGAACTCGCGGGTCAGCCGGCCGGCCCCCAGCGGGAGCGCGAGGGCGAAGTCGGGCAGCCGGCTGCGGCCGCAGGCCACCTCGAAGGAGCCGCCGCCGATGTCGAGGACCGCCATCGGGCCGGCCCGCCAGCCCATCCACCGGCGGGCCGCCAGGAACGTCAGCTCCGCCTCCTTCTCGCCCGGCAGCAACTGCAGCGCCACGTCGGTGCGTTCGCGGACGGCGCGGCAGACGTCGCGGGCGTTGGGGGCATCGCGCACCACCGCGGTGGCGAAGGCGAACGGCTCCGCGACGCCCCAGCGCCGGGCCTCCTCGCGCGCGGCGCCGACGGCCGCGGCCAGCTCCCCGACGGCCCGCTCCCCGAGCCGTCCGTCGGCGTCCGCGAGCTCCGCCAGCCGCAGCTGCCGCTTGGCGGTGTGCACGGGCAGCGGCACCTGGCCGTCCGCGTCCGCGACCACCAGCCGCACCGTGTTCGAACCCGCATCGATCACGCCGACTCTCATCAGCCTCACGTACCCCAAACGGGGGCTGTGTAGACACTTTTCCTCATCCGACCTCATCCGACCTCATCAGAACCGGTTCCCCCGGTACCGGGGCGGGCGCGGCGGGCCCCGGCGCGGGGCGGAATTTCCGCGGTGGCGGCTCCCCGCACCGCGTACACGTGATTCTGGCCGGACTCCGCCAGCCGGTGCTGTGCAACGAAAGGGTTTGCTTTCGTTACCGTCACGTATTCCGTGCGTCCACCCGCGTAGACTTGACAGCCGCGGACATGCTGCCAACCCGGCAATACCTTGTTTTCGGACTCCTGGCCATCTTCGTGAAGCCCCTCTTCACACCGGCTTTACATAGCCCTAGCATGAGAACGCTCCCACCTCACGTCACACTGAGGTCGGGGACGCATTCGGTACGGCACCCCCACCCACCGCGTTCCGCACGAATGCTTCCCAGTCCCCGAAGCTGCACCCCCCTTTCACCCTCGCGTCCGTTCGGGCGCCCGGGAGCACTTCGCCATGCCCCTGCCCGACCTCGGGAGCGGCTGCACCGTCTCGGCCCGCCTGCGGCGCATGTGCATTCACGAGCCGAAACCCGGCTCTCCCGTGCCCAATTCAGTACGACCGGCGCCGGATTCGTCCCGGCCCGGTCCGGAGACAAAGGATAGGAGAACCATGTCCGGTAAGTTGATAGCCGGTGGCGCCCTGGCGGCCGCCTTAGTCGCCGCCACCACCCTCTCGGCACAGACCGCGACGGCGAGCGAGGAGCCGGCCGACGGACCCGCCGAGCAGATCAAGGTCGACATCCAGACCATCAACGGCTCGGGCTGCTCCGCCGGCACCGCGGCGGTGGCGGCCAACGCCGACAACACGGCCTTCACCGTGACGTACAGCGACTACCTGGCGGCGGCGGGCGCCGGCGCCAGCCCGCTCGACTTCCGCAAGAACTGCCAGCTCAGCCTGGTACTGGACGTCCCCTCCGGGTTCACGTACGCGATCCAGAGCGTGGACTACCGCGGCTACGCGTACCTGGCGGACGGCGCGTCCGGCCTGGAGCAGGCGTCGTACTACCACATGGGTTCGCCGGAGACGACCACGAGCAGCAAGGGCTTCGAGGGCCCGTACGACGACAACTGGCAGGTCACCGACTCCAAGGAGTGGGCCGAGCTGGTGTGGGCGCCCTGCGGCGAGCAGCGGAACTTCAACATCAACACCGAACTCCGCGTATACCGCGGTTCCTCCGACCACCGGGCGACGAGCCTGATGACGATGGACTCCACCGACAGCGCGGTGAGCACGGAGTACCACCTGGCGTGGAAGGAGTGCTGAATTACCGCGAAGGGTAAGCACCCTACCCGCGGTACGCCCATGGAGACGGCGCGGCCATTCCCAGCCGTCCCGCATTTCGCGCCGGTACACCGCCGGTGTGTGTCTTGACGGAATCCGGCGCAGCGGACCCGTTTGCCGCCCGCTGGCCAGATTCCGCCCGCATGGCCCGTTCTTGGGCATTGCCGTGCCCGGGAAACGGCCCATCCGACCGATTGGAGAACCATGACTCTTGTCGCAGGCAGTGCCCTCGCAGCATTACTGGCCGCGACCGTCACCAGCCCCATCGCGTCGCCGTCCCACGATATCGCGAGGCCGCCGTCCTTCGAAGACGTACCGGCCGACCAGATGGCGATCGAGGTCCTCACCGTCAACGGCACCGGCTGTGAGCCGGGCACCGCCGCGGTCGCGGTCTCCGCGGACAACCAGGCGTTCACCGTGACGTACAGCGAGTACACGGCAGTGGTCGGAGTCGGCGCCACGCCGATGGACTTCCGCAAGAACTGCCAGCTCAACCTGGCCGTCAAGGTGCCCGGGGGCTTCACGTACGCGATCGCCAGCGTCGACTACCGGGGGTACGGCTACCTGGAGGACGGCGCGACCGGTCTGGAGAAGGCGTCGTACTACTTCCAGGGCTCGCCCGACACGGACACGTTCACGCACAACTTCGCCGGGCCGATGGACGACAACTGGACGACGACGGACGAGACCGACCTGGAGTCGCTCGTCTGGGCGCCGTGCGGGGAGATCCGCAACTTCAACATCAACACGGAGCTGCGCGTCAACGCCGGCACGTCGGACCCCGCGACGACGACCAGCCTGCTGACCATGGACTCGACCGACGGGGAGATCGAGACCACGTACCACGTCGCCTGGCGCGAGTGCGAGCCGGGCGAGAGCTGATCCCCGGATAGCGGGGATGCCGCCCCGCGCCGGGGGGAGCAGCCCGGGCGTGGTACGCCCGGGTTCCCGGCGCGGGCGCGGATCCGCGCGCACGGCCGTGCTGCTCACGCGTGCGCGTGCTCCCTGACGTCGTCCGCCACGCGCCTGTCGAGCGCGCAGCGCACCAGGGCCGCCGTGAACGGCGGCAGTTCCGGCCCGCCCACGAGCCGGGCGAGCCGCGCCGGGTCCTCCGGCAGGTCCACGCGGCCGGCGCCCTGCACGGCCTTGGCGTCGATGTACGGGGCGGCCTCCGGCCAGATCCCCTGGACCTCGCGCAGGAAGATCGTGGCGCCCGTGGGCCCGAGGCCGGGCACCTGCCGCAGCAGCGTGCCGAGCCGGCGGACGTCGCCGCCGGCCTCCCGGCGCAGCTTGCGCAGGTCACCGTCGTAGGCGTCCAGCAGCAGCCGGGCGCCGTCGCCGAGCTGGGTGGCGGTGCGCTCGTCGTAGCGCCGGTAGCCGCCCTCGCCGAGGGCGTCGACGCGCTGCTGCCAGGTGGCGTCGGCCATCCGGCGCGGGCCGCCCATCCCGGCGGCGAACAGCGCGCGGGCCGCGGCGACCGCCGTGCTCGCCCGGATCCGGGCGCTGAGCAGGCAGGAGAGCACGAGGAGCCGATAGAGGGGCTGCGGCGTGTCCCGGAGGCGGATGCCGGCCTCCTCGGCGTAGGTGCGTCCGTACGTGTCGAGCAGGGTGTCGACCGTGTGCTTCCGGTTCTTCGTCACGGTTCCGTCCTCCGGGGCTCGGTCCGTCCGGTGTCCTGGCCGGGTCAGGCGGCCCGGGTGCCCTGCGCGGCGACGAGGTCGCGGGCCGCCTCCGCGATCGCCGCCGCGTCGATGCCCGCCGCCGCGAGCTGCTGCGCGTCCGTCGCCGAGCCGGGCATGGTACGTACCGCCAGCCGGGCGAGCAGCGGGACGGGGCGGCCGTCGGCGAACGCCTCCGCCACCGCGTCGCCCAGACCGCCCTCCGGGCGGTGGTCCTCGACGGTGAGCACGCAGCCCGTCAGCTCCGCGGCGACGCGCACGGCGACGGCGTCGACGGGCTTGACCGAGTACAGGTCCAGCACGCGCGCCCCGATGCCCTCGGCGGCCAGCAGGTCGGCGGCGGCCCGCGCCTCGTGCACGGTGACCCCGGCCGCCGCGATCGTCACGCGGTCCCCGGACGACGAGCGCACGAGCTTGCTGCCGCCTATCGGGAAGTCCTCGCCGGGCTCGTAGAGGACGGGCCGGGCGCCGCGCATCGTGCGCAGGTAGCGCACGCCCGCCATGCCGTCGTCCGCCATGGCGGCGACGAGCCGGGCGGTCTGGTTGGCGTCGCAGGGGTGCAGCACGGTGCTGCCGGGCACGGCGCGGAACATCGCCAGGTCCTCAAGACCCATCTGCGACGGGCCGTCCTCGCCGATGGCGACGCCGGCGTGCGAGCCGACCAGGTTGAGGTTCGCCCGGCCGACGGCGGCCATGCGCACGAAGTCGTGGGCGCGGGTGAGGAACGCGGCGAAGGTCGCGGCGTACGGCACCCAGCCGCACGCCTGCATGCCCATCGCCGCCGCGACGAGCTGCTGTTCGGCGATGTAGCACTCGAAGTACCGGTCGGGGTGCTCCTTGGCGAAGAGTTCGGTCCGCGTGGAGTCGCCGACCTCGCCGTCCAGGGCGACGACGTCCGGCCGCGCCGTGCCGAGCGCCGTCAGCGCCCGCCCGTACGCGTCGCGCGTGGCGACCTGGTCGCCGACGTCGTATGCGGGGAGCAGCGGATGCGGCGCAGCCGCGCGCGGCGGCCCGTCCGCGGGCGGCGGGGCCGCCGGCCGGATGCGCACGTCCGCGCCGCCGCCCAGCTCGGCGATCGCCTCGCGGGGGTCCGGCAGCGGCTTGCCGTGCATGCCCTCGCGGTTCGCGACGGCCGTGACCCCGCTGCCCTTGACGGTGCGGGCGAGCACGGCCGTCGGCCGGTCGGTCGTCGCCTCGGCCTCGGTGTACGCGTCGTCGACGGCGGCGACGTCGTGCCCGTCGACCTCGACGGTGTGCCAGCCGAACGCCCGCGCCCGGCGCGCGTACGCGTCCAGGTCCCAGCCGTGCCGCGTGGGTCCGCGCTGGCCGAGCCGGTTCACGTCCACGATCACGGTGAGGTTGCCCAGGTGCTCGTGCCCGGCGTGCTCGAACGCCTCCCAGACCGCCCCCTCGGCCATCTCGCTGTCGCCGCACAGCACCCACACCCGGTACGGCAGGTGCGCGAGCCGCTTGCCCGCCAGCGCCATGCCGACCCCGACGGCCGGCCCCTGCCCGAGCGACCCCGTGGCCACGTCCACCCACGGCAGCACCGGCGTCGGGTGGCCTTCGAGCCTGCTGCCCAGCTTCCGGAACGTCAGCAGCTCCTCGTCCCCGATGGCGCCGGCGGCCTTCAGCGCCGCGTACAGCAGCGGCGAGGCGTGTCCCTTGGACAGCACCAGGCGGTCCGCCCCGGGGTGGTCGGGCCGCTCGACGTCGTAGCGCAGGTGCCCGGCGAGCAGCACGGCCATCAGGTCGGCCGCGGACATCGACGAGGTCGGGTGGCCGGACCCGGCGGCGGCGGTGGCCCGCACGGCGTCGACGCGCAACTGGCGGCCGAGCGCGGCGGGGAGTTCCAGGTCCACGTCGGCGGCGGTCATGTCGTTCTCCTGTCTGTGCCGGGTGAACGTACGGGCGTTCGGGTGCGCGGCGTCTCCGCGCAGGTCGTAGGGGCGGGTACCACGTCCCCGCGGGTGCTAACGGCCGATCTCGGCCGGGCGGCGCGCGGCGGCGCGGCGTAGCCGGGCGGGTACGCGGCGTGGGTGCCGCGCCGCCGCGCTCAGCGAGTGAGCCAGGCCCGGAGCCGGGGCAGCCGGGGCAGGCGCTCGCGCAGGTCGCGCCCGCTGCGGTCCAGCCCCTCCAGCAGCCGCGCGGAGCGGTGCTCGGTGTCCAGCTCGTCGAGGATCCGGTTGACGTCGGCGAGCAGCGCCCCGTACAGGAACCAGTTCTCCTCGTCGCGCTCCACCGTGTCCAGCAGCAGGGCCTCCACCCGGTCGCGCACGGAGCGGGCCGCCGCCAGGTCCGCCTCCAGCCGCCCGGCGGCCGTCTCGGCGCTCGCGGACACCTCGGTCGACACCAGCTGCGCGAAGCTCACCAGCGCGTCCCCGACGTAGCCGAACAGGTCCTCCAGCGCCACGCCGACGTCGCGGGGGAACAGCGGCTCGGCGCGCCGGCGCGCCTTGGCCAGGTCCGCCAGGCTGCGGGTGAGCACGCGCACCACCACCGCGCAGATCTCCAGCGTGTCCAGCCCGGTGCGCAGCACGACCCGGTGCATCAGCGCCTCCCGCACCCGGGGGTTGAGCCGCAGGCTGTCCTCGGCCCGGCGCAGCGAGACGTCGACCTCGCCGACGGAGTCGTCCAGCTCGCGCGCCGCGTACAGCCGGTCGGCGGCCGCGGCGGGGGGCGTGACCACGGTCAGCTGCTCGGCGCTGCGGAGCAGCAGCCGGCGCATGCGGCGGGCCAGGTCCTCGATCGCGTCGCCGGCGGTCTCCACCCACACCGGGGGCACCAGCACCAGGTTGAACGTCAGCCCCACGACGGCGCCGATGAGCGTCTCCAGGATCCGCGCCCACGCCGTGCCCCCCACGTGGGTGACGCCGAGGACGAGCATGGCGCTGATCGCGACCTCGGGGACGAACTCGTTCACCCGCACGATGCGGCCCGCGATCAGCGAGGCGAGGATGATCAGCCCGAGGCTCCACCAGCTCAGCCCGAGCATGAGGCTGAACCCGCTGGCGATGAGCACCCCGACGACGACGGCGGTGACGCGCCGGACGCCCTTGGTGAGCGTGGCGTAGAAGGTCACCTGGACGACGAGGAGCGCGGTGAGCGGCGCGGTCAGCGGCCTGGCCGCGGGGCTGAGCTGGACGGCGACGGCGTACGCGATGGTCGCGGCCAGGGTGGCGCGCACCGTCTGCCCCACGGCGGGCGTGCGGGCACGCCCGGCGAGGCCGGCCGGGAACGGACGCCGCCGGAAGGCGTCGGCCACGTCGATCCTCAGCGCTCCTCCTCGTCACGTCGCGGCTCCGGGGCGCCGCGGCGGTCCGCCGTGCGCCGCCGCCCCACCACAACGTCTCACAGAGACCGCCGCCGCTCCCGCGCAGAGCCACCCCCTCGGCCCGGTGTACGCCGAGGGGGTGGCGGGAGGGCGGCCGTCGCCGCCGGTCAGCGGCCGTCGGTGAGGACCGGCGTGTTCCAGTCGCGCCACTGCGCGAGGTTGCCCGCCTTGTTCGGGGAGGTCCGGAAGACGCCGGGGGCACTGCCCGTACCGTGGAGGAAGGCGTCGATGCTCTGCTGCAGCGGCCCGCGCCACTCGGACCGCGAGGCGCAGTGCGTGCCGTCCTGCACGTCGGACCAGTAGCTGATGTTCCGACCCGCGCCGAGCGCCTGGTAGACCTCCGCTCCGCCGAGCGCCGCCACGTTGCCGGACCGGGCGCCGAGCCAGTCGATGTGCGGGTTCTCCATGATGAACAGCCCGCGCGGCGCGACCATGCCGACCATCTCGTGGGTGTCCACCGGCAGCTGGGCCGGGTTGCCGGTGTACGAGCCGAACGCGTCGCCCAGCCAGGGCTGTTCGGAGTACGCGCTGCTCAGCGGCTGGGCGCCGCTCTCCTGCGCGACGCTGCGCAGGGCGGGCGCGCCGGCGGTGCCCGACTCGATCGGCATGGTCAGCGCGATCCGCTGGTCGAACGCGCCGGCCACGAACGCGCCCTTGCCGAAGCGGGAGCAGCCGGTGACGCCGGTCGCCTCCGCCCGGAGCACCCCGCCGTCCGACTGCTCGATCACGTCGATGATCCGGCTGACGCCCCAGGCCCAGGCCATGAGCAGCCCGGTGCTGCTGGAGGAGCCGTAGACGCTGTAGAAGGCGCCCTGCTTGTTGTTGCGCGGCGTGCCCTCGCGGCCCACGGCGTACGGGTCGAAGTTGACGACGGCGGCGCCCGCGGCCTTGATGGCGGCCGTGTCCGCGCCGAACCCGCCGTAGACGACGACGGCGGGGAACGGGCCGCTGCCGCTCGGCAGGTCGACGCTCGCCGAGAAGCTCGCGCTGCGGCCCTGGTCCGAGACGTTCACGGTGATGCCGGTCGGCGAGACGCGGCCGGTGACGCTCGCCGGCTTCGGCGGCTTCTGGCCGTAGACGGTGCGCTCCGCCAGCTCCCTGATCTCGGCCCGCCGGCAGCGCCAGTCGGAGGTGCTGGAGATGCGGGTGCCGTCCAGCCGGGTGAACGGGTCGGGCAGCAGGGCGTTGCTCGGCGTGGGCGGGTCGGCCACGGGGCAGTCGGCGCCGTCGTCCTCGACCGGCGGGTCGGCCTGGGCGGCGGTCCCGAAACGGTCGGCCGCGGACCCCGGCCGGGCGTCGAGGGTCACGGCGAGCATGGCCGCGACCGCCACGACGGCGGCCACCGCCCATGCGTGCGCCCGGTACCTGCGGAGCGGGTGGCTGTGCATGGAAACCTCCAAGCCGGTGGGGGGCGCTCTCACCGTAGGAAGGCGTCCAGGACATGACAATGGAGGTTTCCAGCCACTTTCGGGATATCGAACGAAACTTTCGCAGGCAGCTCCCCCGGACGGGTGCATGCGGAACCTCTGCGTCCTTCGGGGGCGTTGACAGGCTGACCGCGACGGCGCGGTCTTCCGTACGACGACCGGAACCGACGAGTCGGGCGGCACGCCCGCAACCCGAGGTGGCATGCAGTGTCGATGTTTGATCGGATCAAGGACCAGGCCAAAGGGCTTCAGCAATCCCGGGGTGGCGGGCGGCCCGGCGGCCGGGGCGCCGGCCCGACGGGCTCGGGCTCCGGGTCCAAAGCGCAGCTCGTGAGCATGTTCAAGTCGCAGCTCAGCTCGATGAAGACGGAGCTGAAGAGCGGCGCGTACCGGGACGCCAGCATGGCGATGTGCGCCCTCGTGGCGGCCGCGGACGGACACGTGCACCCCGCCGAGCGGGAGCGCATGGACTCGCTGATCGTCAGCAACGACGTGCTGCAGAACTTCCCGCCGGAGCAGCTGCGGCAGCGGTTCACCAAGCATCTCGACCGGCTCACGGTCGACTTCCAGCGGGGCAAGGCCGAGGCGATGCAGGAGATCGCCAAGGCCGCGAAGAAGCCCGCGGAGGCGCGGGCGGTGGTCCAGACCGGGTTCGTCATCGCCGGCGCCGACGGCCACATGGACCCGGCCGAGCAGCAGGTGATCCGCGAGGCGTGCACGGCGCTCGGGCTGTCGCCCGCGGAGTTCGGCATCTGAGCCCGGCGGGTCAGCGTGCCCCGTGCGCCCCGGGCGTACGGGGCACACCCCCGCTCAGCCGGTGCGGGTGCCGGAACCGTCGAAGCGGGCCCGCCACAGGTCGCGGAGCAGCGCGATCTCGGCCATGTGGTGGATGAACTCCAGATTGCCCGCCCACAGCACGTCCACGAACTTCTCGTCGGGGTCGGAGGCGTACGGATACTGCGAGAAGCCGACCGTGTCGAGTTGCTTCTCGGTCACCGTGGCGACGCTGTCCCGCCAGCGGTCGACGGTCTCCCAGAAGCGCGCCACCGCCCGCTCGGCCGACGGCGTGAAGTCGACCAGCAGCTTCGGGTCCCGCCGCCGCTCGCCGAAGGTCCACTCCCAGCCGCCGGCGAAGCCGGTGTGCAGGTGCCCCAGCCGCCACGCGATGGTGGTGACCGGGGCCTCGTCGGGCGCCAGCGGGCCGGTGTGGGCGAGCACGTCGCGGACCCGCTCGACGCTCACGTGCCAGTCCGCGGCCGCCTTCTCGACGGACATGCCGCCGGCGACGTCCTGGACGACTCCGGCGTACTCGCTGTTCGGTATGTCGGGGGCGCCCTTGTCGAGCACCCACTCCCCCCGGCCCGTACGCCTCGGGCGTGACCGCCTCCCGCCCGGCTCCCTCCGCGGCCGCGGCCGTCGCGGCGCCCCCGCGGAGGCCAGCGGCCGCCCCGCCGGCGCCGCGAAGGGTTTCCCGGGCCCCGCCCCGCCGGTCCGGGGGCGTGTTCAGCCGCGGTACGCCTCCAGCAGCCGCAGCCACACCTCGCTGATCGTCGGGTACGACGGGACCGCGTGCCACAGCCGGCTCACCGGCACCTGCCCGGCGACCGCGACCGTCGCCGAGTGGATCAGCTCGCCCACCCCCGGCCCGACGAACGTGACGCCGCGCAGGATCTCCTCGTCGAGGTCGACGACCATGCGCGCCTGCCCGCGGTAGCCGTCCGCGTACAGCCCCGCGCCCGCGACCGAGCCCAGCTCGACGTCCACCGCGCGCACCCGGTGGCCGGCCCCGATCGCCTCGGCCAGCGACAGCCCGACGGCCGCGGCCTCCGGGTCGGTGAAGACCACCTGCGGGACGGCGCCGTGGTCGGCGGTCGCGGCGTGCGCGCCCCACGGGGCCGGCTCCGGCGGCACGCCCTGGGCGCGGGCGGCGATCGCGGCGCCCGCGATCCGGGCCTGGTACTTGCCCTGGTGGGTCAGCAGCGCACGGTGATTGACGTCCCCGACCGCGTACAGCCACTCGCTGCCCTCGACCCGCAGGCTGTCGTCCACGGTCAGCCAGGAGCCGGGGTCGAGGTCCACGGTCTCCAGGCCGATGTCCTCGGTGCGCGGCGCGCGGCCGGTGGCGAAGAGGATCTCGTCGCCCTCGACCGTGTCGCCGGCGTCGGTGGTCGCCACGACGGCGCCGTTCACGCGGACCACGGAGGTGACGGAGGTGCCGGTGCGGACCTCGGCGCCGGCCTCGGTCAGCGCCTCGGCGACCAGGTCGCCGGCGAACGGCTCCATGCGGTCCAGCAGGCGGTCGCCGCGGACGAGGACGGTGACCCGGGAGCCGAGGGCCTGCCAGGCCGTGGCCATCTCGGCGCCGACCACGCCGCCGCCGACCACGATCAGCCGGCCGGGGACGCTCGCGGAGCTGGTGGCCTCCCGGCTGGCCCACGGCTCGACGTCGGCGGCCCCGGGCAGGTCGGGCAGCACGGCGCGGCTGCCGGTGCAGACGGCGACGGCGTGGCCGGCGGTGAGGGTGCGTACCGCGCCGTCGGCGTCGGTCACGGTCACGGTGCGCGGCCCGGCGAGGCGGCCCCGGCCGCGGTAGAGGTCGGCGCCGATGCCGTCCAGCCAGCCGACCTGGCCGTCGTCCTGCCAGTGGGAGGTGTACGCGTCCCGGTGGGCGAGGACCGCCGGCGCGTCGAGGTCACCCGTCACCAGCCCGCGCAGGCCGGGGACCCGGCGGGCGTCGGCGCGCGCGATCGCCGGCCGCAGCAGGGCCTTGCTGGGCATGCAGGCCCAGTACGAACACTCGCCGCCGACCAGCTCGCTCTCGACGATCGCGGTGGACAGCCCGGCGGCGCGGGTGCGGTCGGCGACGTTCTCGCCGACGGGCCCGGCGCCGAGGACGATCACGTCGTACGCGAAGGATTCCGTTTCCGTCATGGGGCCAGTGTGGCCGGTGGCCGCGCGGGGGCGGGACAGCGGGGCGACGAGGTGTGTCGCCCGCGGCCGGGCCGGCGGCGTCAGCGGCCGTGCAGCAGGCGGGTCAGGAACTCCCCGGTGTCGGTGCTCGTGCTGGTGGCCGTGGCGAGCTTGTCCATGGCCAGCCGGTAGCGGTCGACCTCGGCCGGCTTGTCGATGCGCACCGTGCCGGTGAGCTGTTCGAGGCAGACCACGTCCGGCAGTTCGGGCTCGGCGAAGCGCAGCATGGTGAGCGGCTGGGCCACCGCCGCCGGGCCGCCCGCCGCCAGCGGCACGACGTCCAGCGTGACCGCCGGGTGCTCGGCGTGCAGCCGGAGCAGGTGCCGCAGCTGGCCGTCCATCACGCCGGGGCCGCCCACGGAGCGCCGCAGCGCCGCCTCGTCCAGCAGCACCCAGTAGCGCGGCGGGTCGGGGCGGGTGAGGGTCCGCTGGCGGCGTTCGAGGAGGTGCAGGCGGCGCTCCACGGTCTGCACCGGGTCGCGCGGGAAGCCGAGCTGCGTCACGGCGCGGGCGTACGCGGGGGTCTGCAGCAGGTCGGGGACGCGCTGGGACTGGTAGCTGCGGATGCCGGTGGCGGCCTCCTCCAGACCGAGGTGGGTCTCCCCCTGACCGGGTATCAGATCGCTGTACTCCCGCCACCAGGTGGGCGCGTTGGCGCCCCGGGTGAGCGCCGCGAACTCGTCCAGCTCGGCCTCGTCCACGACGCCGTAGAGGTCGAGCAGCGCCGCGACGTCGCGGTCCTTGGGGCCGCCCTGGCCTAACTCCAGCCGGCACAGCTTGGCGACGGAGGCGCCGATCTCGCGGGCGGCCTCCTGCAGTTGGATGCCGCAGTCCCGGCGGAGCCGGCGGAGCCGGGAGCCGAGGACGGACCTGCATACGGGCCGGCCGCCGCGCTCGTGCTCGTCGCCGGGCCGGTTCTCCGGGTCGTACGCTGCCGGCATCGGCACCGTCATCGGTCCTCCCCAGCTGAGGGGCCTTCGCCACACCAGACTGACGCCAGGGTAGTCCGCCGCGGGCGGCGGAACCGCACCCCCGGCCCGGTCCTCAGGAGCGTAGCGCGGCCGGCCGCGCCTCACGCCTCGCTGTCCGCTATGTCGCGGGACATCGCGAGATGGCTCGCCAGCAGCCCGCCGTCCACCGGCAGGCTGACGCCGGTGATCCACGCCGCGTCCCGGGAGGCGAGGAACGCCACCGCCGCCGCGACGTCGTCCGGCTCGCCGACGCGGCCCAGCGGGTAGTGCCCCGCGAGCCGGGCCAGCGCCTCGGGCCGCTCCGCCCAGACGGCGGTGCGGACGGTGCCGGGCTCGACGAGGTTCACGCGCACGCCGCGCGCGGCGCTCTCCACGGCCAGGGTGCGGGTCAGGGAGACGAGCGCGGCCTTGGCGGCGCTGTACGCGTGCCCGCCGTAGTGGCGTTCGGCGTTGACCGAGCCGATGTTGACGATCGCGGCCCGCCCCGGCGCCGCGGCGAGCAGCGGCAGCGCGGTGCGGGCACAGCGTGCCGCGCCGTGCAGGGTGACCTCGAAGTCCTCGTACCAGGGCGGCTCCTGCCCGGACTCGAAGCGGGGCGGGTCGGGGTGGGCGGCGTAGGCGTTGTTGACGAGCACGTGCAGCCCTCCGAAATTCTCCGCCGCGTACGCGATCGCGGCCCGGACCGCCGCGCTGTCCGTCCCGCCGAACTCCAGCGTCGCGGCCGCGCCGGCGGCTGCGCCGATGGCGCCGGCGGCGTGCTCGGCGCGCCCGCCGCCCCGGTCGGTGACCAGCACCCGCGCGCCCTCCGCGGCGACGCGCCGGGCGATCGCCTCGCCTATGCCCTGCCCGGCGCCCGTGACGAGCACCGCGTATCCGCTGAATCGCGTCATCGGGCCAGGTTAGAAGAGCGCATTCCGCCACGGCCCGGGCCCCGGCGGGCGGCGGGTGTCCGGGTCCCGCACACCGGGCCGGGGGCCGGGCCGGGCGGGCCGGGTCACAGCAGGTCGCCGTAGCCCGCGCTCTCCATCACCGTGCGCTGGAACTCCGCGTGCACGGTGTGCACCTCGCCGAGGAAGTCCGCCGCACCCGCGACCGGCAGCCGCACCGGCCGCTCGGCGCTCGGCGTGCGCACCAGCCCGGCGATGGCGTTGGCGACCTCCTGCGGGTCGGGCAGCCCCGGCTCCTCGACGAGATGCTCCTCGGCGCGCCGGGCCAGGTCGCCGTACGCGGCGCGGCGCCGGGCGTTCCCGCGGTCCAGCCCGCGGAGGTAGCGGTCGTAGTAGCGGACGCCGTTGGGGTCGACGAAGTCCGTGTTGTACGCCCCCGGTTCCACGATGACGACGTCGACGCCGAGCCGGCGCAGCTCGTACCGGCTGGCCTCGGCCATCGCCTCCATCGCCCACTTGGTGCCGACGTACGCGCCCATGAAGGGGAACACGAACCGGCCGAGCGACGTCGTCGTCTGCACCACGAGCCCCTCGCCGCGCGCCCGCATGGCGGGCAGCACCGCGCGGTTGACGCGGAGGTGGCCGAAGACGTTGGTCTCGAAGACGGCGCGCACGTCCTCGACGGTCTGCGTCTCCAGGATGGCGGGATAGAAGACGCCCGCGTTGTTCACCAGCACGTCGATCCGGCCGGCGCGCCGCAGGACGCGGTCGACGCCTCGGTCGACGGAGTCGTCGTCGCGGACGTCGATGTCGACCACGTGGACGTCGAGGTCCTGCTTCGCGGCGGCGCCGCGGAGCCTGCGCGCCGCCGCGGCGTTGGCGCCGCGGGTGTCGCGCATGGAGGCGAACACCCGACATCCCCGCGGGCGAGTTCGTCGACGTCCTCGACGAGCACCACCGCGCCG
>NZ_BAAAPF010000026.1:0-41085 GCF_039531005.1 Streptomyces synnematoformans | reverse complement strand
GACCGGGCCGGCCGCGGCGGCCGGGCCGGAGGCGACTCCGGCGGCGGCGGTGGCGGCCGCGCCGGCCGCCAGGACGGTTCTCCGGTTCGTACCTCGCGGTTGCGGTGACACGGGGTCTCCCCTCCACGGCGCCGGCAGCGGTCACGGCGGACGGCTCACCTACCAGTGCTGCCATGCTCGTTGACGCCGAGGCGCCTGACAACACCGCGGGCGGGGCGGCGGCACGTACTCCACCTGGCGCACGTGCGCCGCGTCGCGATCCAGACGAACCTCAGCTGCCGCACGGCGTTGACCGCGGACGCCGACCGCGACGCGCTCGCGCTGTGGTGCACGTACCATCCGGTGCAGGTGCCGTACGAGCGCTTTCTCGCCAGGTGCCGCGAGCTGGCGGACGGCGGGGTCCGCTTCAGCGTCGGCGTCGTCGGGGTCCCGGAGCACCTGCCGCACGCCCGCCGGCTGGACGGCGCTCGACCCCCTCTTTCTGTACAGCCGCAGCCCGCACCCCAGCCGCGGACTGCCCTGCCGCACCGGCGAGTCGGTCGTCAGGGCATGGATGAGATCCGCTCATTATCAAGCGGCGACAATTACGGCGAGTGCGAGGTACGGGAGGCTGCCGGTGGCAATGGCCGCGAATACCACGACCATCCTTCGGGCCAGGCGGCTGCCGGCATGAAAGAAGGGGTATGAGATCAACAGGCCCACCGTTCCCAGGACGAGCTCGTAGACCACGGCGAACGGAGACAGGACGACGGCCACGGCAAACACCGATAAGAACGTGATCCAGTAACTCCTCTTGACTGCCTGCGCTCTGCTCTGTACGGGCATGGCGAGATCCTCCCGATCACGCGCGTGGTCTCTGCTCCCACTGTACGTTCTCCCAGCGTCGGCGGCAGGACCTCGCCGACGGGGACAAGCACCGGGCCCACGTCGCCCCGACGGGTTCGTCGCGCCGAACTGCCACGAGATACAGCGGCTTTTCACCCTGCCCACCAGGGCACCGAACGACCATGGCGACCCCAGCCAGCGCCGGCCCGTGTGGCGCCGCCGGCCCAAGCCCGCGATAAGCGAGGCCACACCGTTGTCACGCGATGACAATTATGGAATTTCAGCGGGAGCAAAAGTTCCTGCTACACAGCATACCGTTGACGCCGGATTCCGAGCGCATATAGCTTCGCTCAACCCCCCACAGCGCTACCTCTATGCAGTCTCAGGCGAAGGGGAACCTGTGAGAAAGCGCATCGTGATGCTTGCCTTAACCGCTGTGCTACTCGGAGGCGGCACGGCATTATCTCCCGCCGCGGCAGAAACCGGCGAGGACGCAACCAGCGCGGGCCGGGTACTCGCGAACGGTACGGTGGTCGCCCCCGACGGAGAGGTGCACTACGACGTGGACCTCTCCGGCCTCCCGGGAGCCGAAGTGGTTCGCGAGTCGGGGAAGTCCCTCGGAAACGGCGGCTGTACGTTCCAGGAGGAGGGCCGAGGACACGCTTCGGAACCCGGTCGCGTTCTCGTGAGCACCGAGGTCTCGTTCGACCCCAACACATGCACGCGCGAGGTCGCACGTGCCGACTATCCTCGGAACAACCTCCCCGAGTCGGTGCAGCGCAAGGTGGATGCCCAGGCTCCTGGCGGGGTGGAAGAGTCCGCTTCCAAGAAGACGAAGCTCACGGACGCCCAGCGGCGTTCCGCCGGGGCCGCCGCCGGCGGCCCCTGGAGCGGGAGCATCAAGGTCAACGTGGAGGACCCGCCGCAGATCGACGTGACGACAACGAAGTCGATGCTGACGTGGTCCACCGACAGCGCGTACCTGTACTCGGACCACAGTTCGGAGTGGGGCTGGTACAGCCCGACCGGCTGGGAGAGGAAAGAAGACTTCTACGCGTTCATCAACGACGGTAACGTCGCGTGGACCAACACGATCGGGAAGTACCGGAACGGCGCGTTCTGCTTGACGATCGACACGTGGACCCACCACAAGGAGACCCTGTTCGAGGGCTGGTACGACGGCTCCTGGTACTGGTCTTACGAGGTCGACAAGTGGGGTGGATGCACAGCCTTGCTGAGCTACGAGCGCATCGTGGTTACGCCGTAGTCGTCCATCCACTGCGGAAACAGCAGAGGTGCCCCGGCGCGAACCTGTGTGGCGCCGGGGCGCCGGGCGTCGATCCCAAGGTCCGCCCCGGTGGCACTACACTGCTGTGCCGTGCAGGAGACGCGTCTCGACACGGCTCGGATCCGGGCGGCTCGCCGGGTCATCGACCCGGTCTTTCTCGACACTCCGCTGTACCGCTGCGAGGCGCTGGAGCCGGGCCTCGGGTGCACGGTGAGCGTCAAGCTCGAAACGGCGAACCCGGTCCGCAGTTTCAAGGGACGCGGCACCGAGGTAGTCGCAAGCCTGCTGGCCGACAATGCGTCGCAAGCCGCGGTGTGCGCGAGCGCGGGCAATCTTGGCCAGGCCCTCGCGTGGTCCGGTCGCGGCCGGGGGCTCGACATCACAGTTGTGGCATCCCGCTTTGCGACTCGGGCCAAGCTTGATCGCATCCGCGCACTGGATGCCGGGCTGGAGCTGGTGGACGGCGACCACGAGGTGGCTCGCGAGCGGGCGGCGGCCATCGCGCGGTACGACGGCATCCGGCTGGTTGAAGACAGCCTGGACATCGAGACCTGCGAGGGCGCGGCGACCATCGGCCTGGAACTGGTGGACACCGCACCGTCGTTCGACGCCGTCCTGATTGCTCTCGGCGGTGGGGCGCTGGCCACCGGCGTGGGTCATGTGGTGAAGGCCCTGGCACCCGAAGTCGAGGTGATCTGCGTCCAGCCGCTGGGCGCACCGGCGCTGACGCACTCGTGGCGCAGGCGACGTGTCGTCACCACCGACTCGACCGACACCATCGCTGACGGCGTCGCCGGCCGGCGTCCCATCCCGGCCGTCCTGGACGACCTCCTCCTGGTCGCAGACGACGCCGTCCTGGTCCAGGAGGCGTCGATCACCGCCGGTATGCGGATGCTCCTCGACCACGCCGGCCTCGTCGTCGAACCTTCGGCCGCGCTCGGCATCGCGGCGATCCTCGAAGACCGTGACCGCTTCGCCGGCCGACACGTGGTCACCGTCGTGTGCGGCAGCAACGTCGACGTAGACGCCTACCATCGCTGGGTCGAGCGATGACCAACGGCAACAGCGGCGCCAACGGCAACGGGCAGGCGGTGACGTGAGGGGGCGGCCCGCCCGCGGAGCCGCCTGACGCGGCGGCAGTACACGTCATGAGCTTCAGCCACGGGGCCGGCCCGGCTCCCGACGCGGGATATCGTCATCGACCTGCGCCGCCGGTTCGGCAGCCCTGTGCAGTTGCGGCCCGACGACCTCACGGACGTGTCCCGCTGTGAGGCGTGCGCGCCCGCACCGCCGGCGGCGGACGGCATCCCGGAGCTGATCGAAGCCGTCGTCCCCGTGGTCGCCGCGTTCCGTACCGGGAACGGGCCGGGCGACGGGCCGGTCACCCTGGCCGTGGGATGCGCCGACGGGCGGTTGTCCGCGACGCCGCCCGCATCCGCCGGCACCGCCGGCGGCACCGTCACCCAGGCGCCCGGCACCGGGCCGAGGGCCGGGCGCGCGAGACGCCCCCACCCCGGTGGTGGGCCGGGTGGGGGCGTCGGGCCCGGACGCGAGGTCCGGGGTGGGCGGGCGGGGGAGGGTCCGCCCGCCCGTCAGAGGGCGCCCGTCAGGGGGCGGTGCCCCAGGTGAGCGATCCGCCGGAGTAGACGCCGACGCGCGGGTTGTCGGCCCACGACGTGTTCGTCGCCCGGCTGTAGTCGTCCGACTCGTCGAAGGCCGACCAGTCGGTCTTCGCCAGCCGCAGCTGGATGTCGCCCGTGGACTCGCCCGGTGCCAGCGTGCCGGAGGAGAAGCCCACCTCCAGGTACCGGTCCGCGCCCGGCGTGCCGGAGCCGGACGCGCTCACGCCGTGCGTGACGTTCCCGCAGCCGACCACGGCCCAGTCGCACCACGAGGCGAACGACGTCGCGCCGGAGTCACCGCTGAACCAGTAGCGGAGCTGGACGGTCGACAGGTCCACCGGCGTGCTGCCGGTGTTGACGAGCTGCAGGACCGCCCGGATCTGGTTGTCGGTCTCGGCCGAGTCGGTGCTGCGGTACTGCGCCTTCAGCGTCCCGTTCCCGCCGCCGTCGTCCGCGTCGGTGGTGGCGTCGACGGCGGCGGTGCGCGCCGAGGCGTTGCCCGCGGCGTCCCGGGCGCGGACGCTGTAGGCGTACGACGTTTCCGCGGTGAGCCCGGTGTCGGTGTACGTGGTCCCGGCCGTCGAGCCGACGCGCGTGCCGTCACGGAAGACGTCGTACGCGGTCACGGCGGTGTCGTCGGTCGACGCCGTCCACGACAGCGAGACGCTTGAGCCCGTCGTCCCGGTGACGGTGAGCCCGGTGGGCACGGTCGGCGCCTCGGTGTCGTCGCCGGGGCCGCTGCCGTCGACCGGCGGGTAGGCGTTGGCGACCAGCTCGCGGAACTGCGCGGAGAACCAGTGGCCGGCCACCGGCGCGTCGCCCAGCGCGCCGGACGGGTTGTTCCCGTTGCGTGCGTTCCCCTCGTACGTGGGGTCGCACATCCGGTCGAAGCCCTTGCCCTCGTCGTTGTCGATCTCCTCGCTGGAGCCGTCCGACTCGCCCGGGGGCTTGGCCCACACGTAGGCGTCGATGCCCGGCTCGGGCGCGGTGACGGGCCGTTCGCCGAGGCCGGCGCCGGACTGGTTGCACCAGTTGCCGGGGTGGATACGGCCGTCGATGCGGCTGCCGTCGACGTACGCGTTCGCGGAGGTCTCGGGCCCGGGGCCGGTGGGCCGGTCGGGGCCGCCCCAGCCGTTGCGGGAGGTGTCGATCAGCATGCCGATGCCGGGGTCGAAGCCGCCGCGGGAGACGAGGAGGTCGCGCAGCCCCTGCGCAAAGCTCAGCTGGTCCACGTACTGGTTCCAGTCGACCCAGTCGGTGTTCCGCACGGTGGTGCCGCCGACGCTGTCGGTGACGTCGTAGTGCGGCTCGTCCAGGGCGCCGTAGTTGGCGGTGTTGACGATGAAGCCGTGCACGTCGCCGACGGTGGCGCCCTCGGAGGTGGCGGCCAGCGCGAACTCGTCGACGGCCGGGGCCATGTTGGTGTCCCAGCCCAGCCAGCCGTGGTGGGCGGCGTCGACGTAGTTGTAGACGTTGGGGATGTCGCCCAGCGTGTTCAGCGCGTAGCCGACGCCCTTCTCGTAGTTGCCCAGCTCCTTCATCTCAATGCAGGCGTCGGTGGAGCCGTCGGTGCCGCCGGCGTTGGTGACCATGTTGGGCAGCGAGTCGGGCTCGATGAGCGCGACGATGCGCAGGTCGGCGTACTTGGGATCGCCGAGGATGTCGGCGATCGGGTTGATGTACTCCTCTTTGTAGACGTCGAGTTGCTCGGGCTCCAGCTCGCCGTTGGAGGCGAGGGCGGCGCAGTCGCGGCCCGGCAGGTTGTAGATGACGACCTCGAAGAGGTCGGCGCCCTGGGCCAGCGCCTCGTCGAGGTGCCGCTCCAGGCCCCACTTCCCGGCGGCGCCGCCGATGGCGGCCCGGCGGTCCATCCACACGAACGTGGGCTGGTCGGCGATGGCCTCGCCGCCGTCGGCGGCGGCCTGCGCGGACCACTGCTCGTTCACATAGGGCGTGGCGCCGACGTACGGGTTGTCCACGCGCTCGGCCGCGCCGGCGGCGGGGGCCGCGGTGCCGGTCAGCGCCAGGGCGGCGCCGACGGCGAGCGAGGCGAGTACCGCCGCGGGACGCCAGAGTCTGAGTCGCGTACGTGCACGGGTGCTGAGGCTTCTTCGGCTGGTGCTTCTTCGCGCTGTCATCGGGGGTCTCGTGCTCCTCTCGGATAGCGGGACCGGTGGCGGGATGCAGCGGGAAGGCGTCCCGCCACCGGGGCTTTGCGAGCGTGCGCGGCACGTGGGGGAGTGCCCTCGAATCGACGTGCGGGGAACGTGCGGGGTCCGTACGAGGCGGGTACGGCGCACGTCCGTCGTGCGTACTGCGTGCAAGGCTTGAACCTATGGGAGCGCTCCCACAGTCAGGCAAGCCCGCGCGACTGTCAACCCCTTGCGCACGAACCCGTGCCGACGACCCGTCCCACCGGCGCCGTTCCCCCGTACGCAGATCTGAAGAATCCGGGCGGGCGCAACTCCTTGCCCGCCGTCTCGTTTTCCGGGCCGGAACACCTCGCGCACGGACGGGTGGAGAATGCTGCGGCAACTGAACAGAAAGCTCGGCCGGTTGACCGGCCTGGAGATCCAGCGCGTCCGCCGGCCGCGCCGGCGGAAGTCCCGGGCCGCACCCCCCGCCGTACGCGCCGGCCGCACGCCCGACTACCGCCCGCCGCCGGACCCGCAGGTCGACCGGCTGCTCCGGCGGCCGGTCTTCGTCCTCACGCCGGTGCGCTCCGGCGCCACGCTGCTGCGGATGCTGCTCGGCGGCCACTCCCGCCTCCACGCACCGCACGAGCTGCACGTGCGCCGACTGGAGGTCAGCGCCGGCACCGACCTGGCCGTCGCGGCGATGGGCGAACTCGACCTGCACCGCACCGACCTGGAGCACCTGCTGTGGGACCGCGTGCTCCACCGCGAGCTGGTCCGCTCCGGCAAGGAGGTCCTGGTCGAGAAGACGCCGAACAACGCCTTCGCCTACCGGCGCATCGCCGCCTGCTGGCCCGACGCGCGGTTCGTCTTCCTGCTGCGCCACCCCGCCTCCGTCGCGCAGTCCTGGTACGAGGCCGACCCCTCCCGGCGCACCCCCGAGGAGGCCGCGCTGCAGGCGCTGCACTACGTGCGCGCCACCGAGCGCGCCCGCCGAGAACTCCCCGGCCACGTGGTGCGCTACGAGGACCTGACCGCCGACCCCGAGCGCGTCCTGCGGAGCGTCTGCGACTTCCTCGGCGTCGAGTACGAGCCCGCGATGCTCGACTACGGGGCCCGCGCGGAGGGCGAGCTGCCGAAGGGGCTCGGCGACTGGAAGGAGAAGATCCGCAGCGGGCGCGTGCAGCCCGGCCGGGCGCTGCCCGGGCCCGGGGAGGTGCCGGAGCCGCTGCGCGAGATCAGCGCCGCGTGGGGCTACCTGGAGGAGCCCGGCGGGCCGGCCGGCGGCGAGGTCCGCGCCGAGGTCACCGAGGTGTGGCCGCGCGACGGGGTCATCCGCATCCTCGGCCGCCTCCACGGCGCCCCGCCGGCCCCGGAGGCCCCGGAGGCCCCGGACGCCCCGGAGGCCCCGCGGTGGCGGCTCGCCGTCTCGCTGACCGGCTCGCCCGAGCACCGCCTCGACTATCCCGCGACGCTGACCGGCGACGGCTTCGAAGTCAGCCTGCCCGTCGCCGACCTGGCGCCCCCGGGCATCGCCCTGCCCGCGAAGTGGGACCTCTATCTCACCGCGGATGCGGGTAGGCGACACGTACGGCTCCAGGCCGCCCGGAATCTGCACGACATCGAGCAGAAGAAGAACATCGTGGTGTTTCCCGCCCAGTCCGTCTCCTGCGACGCCGACACGGTCCAGGTCAAGCCCTACTACACCGTCCGCGACAACCTCTCCGTCGCCTGCCGGCTCCGCGACGAACTCTCCCGGACCGCCTCGTGAAGATCCGCTACCTGCTGCTCAACGCCTACGGCAAGGGCGGCACCATCCGCACGGTGTTCAACCAGGCCGGGTCCATGGCCGCCGCCGGCCACGACGTCGAGGTCGTCAGCGTCGTACGCCGCCGCAAGTCGCCCCGGTTCCCGCTGGACCGCCGGGTGCGGGTGACGGCGATCGTCGACACCTACGGCGCGCCGCCCGCCCCCGAACGGTCCGGGTGGACCGCCCGGTTCAGCGCGCAGGGCCGGCCCTCCCGGTACGTACCGAGCGGCGAGGTGGCCCGCGAGCACTTCACCCGGGACGTGGAGGCGCGGGTGATCCGCTGGATGGCCCGGCTGCGCGGCGGCGCACTGGTCACCACCCGTCCCGCGCTCAACATCCTCGCCGCGCGGCACGCCGGCACGGACGTCGTGCGGATCGGCCAGGAGCACATGAACCTCGGCACCCACCCGCGGGACGTGCGCGCCGCCATCCTCCGCCACTACCCGCGCTTCGACGCGGTCGCCGTGCTCACCGAGCGCGACCGCGAGGAGTACGGGCGGCTGCTCCCCGGCACCCGCGTCGTGTGCATCCCCAACGCCGTGCACGCCGGCCGCAAGCGGCAGTCGTCGTACGCGAACCGCATCGTCGTCGCCGCCGGCCGGCTGAAGTCGCAGAAGGGCTTCGACCTGCTCATCCCGGCGTTCGCGCAGGCCGTCGCCACCCGCCCCGGCTGGCAGCTGCGGATCTTCGGCAACGGCGACAAGGAGGCGCAGCTGCGCGGGCTCATCGACGAGCACCACGTGTACAACCACGCGTTCCTCATGGGCTTCACCCCGCGGCTCGACGACGAGCTGGCCAAGGCGTCGATGTTCGTGCTCAGTTCGCGCTTCGAGGGCCTGCCGATGGTCATGATCGAGTCGATGACGCACGGGCTGCCGGTGGTCAGCTACGACTGCCCGACGGGCCCCGCGGACGTCATCACCGACGGCCGGGAGGGGCTGCTCGTGCCGCCGCGGGACGTCGACGCGCTCGCGGTGGCCATAGGGCAGCTGATGGACGACGAGGGGCTGCGCGCGGACATGGGCACGGCGGCGCTCGCCAGGTCGCGGACGTACGCGCCGGAGGCCGTGCACCCGCGCTGGGAGGAGCTGTTCACGACGCTGGCCGCGGAGCGGACCGGCCCGCTGCGGAAGCTCGTACGGGCGGCGGCCGCCTGAGGGCGGGGCGGCGCGCGTACGGGAGCTTCGGGCACAGAGCGGCCCCCGGTCCGTCGCCGGACCGGGGGCCGCTCCCCCGCGGGCGGCTCAGCGCCCGTTCAGCTGTGCGTCACCGCGTCCGGTAGGCGTCGAAGATACGCATGGAGACCTTGTTGCCCTGCTTGTCCTCCGCCTTCGCCTTGAACGACACGGTCTTGCCCGCGGCCGGGTTGACCACGGTCACGCTGCCGTCCCGTACCGGCAGCTTCTCCCAGGTCCCGCCCCGGTCGGTGGAGGCCCACACGGTCAGCGACTTCAGGTTGCTCCCGGCCGCCGAGCCCAGCACCTTGACCGGCACCTTCTTCGTCAGCCCCGCGTTGGAGCTGCTCGACGGCGACAGCCTCGGCGAGAAGCGCACGACGGAGATCGGCAGCGCCCTCGGGCCGTCGGTCCTGGCGGAGGAGAAGATCCAGGTCGCGGTCACCTTCGTGGACGTCCGGGCGACCGTGGCCGGCCGGGTGGAGGAGGTGGTGAGCTTGTACCGGGCGTCGCCCGACGGCACGTTGAAGGCCGTGCCGATCGGCAGGTCGGCCACCGACCCCAGCTTCTCGCCGTTGCGGTACAGCGAGGTGTCCGCGTTCTCGTACGCCGAGTAGCCGAAGTGCTTCGGGTGGTCGAGGTAGACCGGGATCAGGGTGTCGATCGTGTTGCCGTCGCGGGTGGCGCCGAGGCCCTCGGTGAGGATCGGGCCGACCACGGCGGCGTTGAAGGACCTGCTGTACGTGCCGCCGCCGGCGTAGGTGCGCTCGGGCGCGATGTAGGCGATGTCCTCCCACTCCTCGCCCAGCTGCCAGAACTCCAGCTCCCAGTTGATGCGGCCGCCGCCGCGCACGTACAGCTCGCCCCGGTACGGCAGGTCCCGCGCGGTGGCCGAGGCGCCCGTGCCGCCGCGGATCCACGGCGTCGCGAAGAGCATGCCCTGCCGGTCGGCCGCGGAGGTGCCCAGCGTGACGTCGAGCCTGGCCAGCTCGCTCTGCGGGGTGGCCCGGACGAGGCCGTTCCACATGGTGGTGCGGTAGGCGTGGCTGTAGACCGTCTGGTAGTCGGTGCGCGCGTCGGCGTTGAAGCCCACCTGCACCTGCTGGTACAGCTCGCCGTCCGCGGTCGCCGGCCCGAGGTGCGCGGTGCGCACGTCGGCGGCGCCGTCCACGAAGCTGCCGAGGCTCGCGCCCACATCGCCCGTGTCGACGTCCATGTGCATGTCGACGGTGGTGCGCCGGGCGTCCGCGTCCGGCACGGTGACGTCGACGGGTCCGGTGGTCCTGGCGTCCACGGTGACGGTCGTGTCGCCGGTGACGTCCAGGCGGGGCTGGTTGATCCAGTCGTACTCGGTCAGCTCCTCGCCCGCGAACTTCGCGATGTCGGCGCTGATCAGGTAGCGGCCCTTCGGCACGCGCACGGTGGCGGTGCCGCTCTCGTCGCCGAGGAACTGGAAGACGTCCCAGTTGCTCTCCTCCATGCCGGCCAGCAGCGCGACGCCCTCCGCGGTCGGCTCGCCGTCGCGGCCGAGGAACTCGACGGTGACGTCGTACGACTCCTCCTCGCGCTCGACGCCGCCGGGGGTGACGACGCGCTGGCCGCCGCCGGTCGCCGTGACGTACACGGAGAACACGCCGTCGGCGCCGCCGACCCGGGTGTCGGCGGTCACCGGCACCTCGGCGGTGCCGCCGGCCGGGACGGTGACCTCGTCGGCGCCGAGGGTGAACATCCCCTCGGGCGCGGCGCCGCCGCCCGGCTGCACGGTGGACGTGGCCAGCGACAGCGTGACGTCCTCGGTACCCAGATTCCGGTACGTGAGCTGCTTCGTCACCGGCTCGTCGTCCCCGTGCGGCCACTCCGGCCTGCCGAAGCTCAGCGACGCCGGCTCGGTCACCACCGACTGCCCGAGCGCCTGGTCCGCGGCGACGAGCCCGGCGCCCTGGCCGTACGCGCCGCGCTTGGCGGCGGGCTTGGCCGACGCCGACAGCGCGGCCTTCAGCTCCGCGCCCGTCCAGTCCGGGTGCTGCTGCTTGAGGAGCGCGGCGGCGCCCGCGACGTGCGGCGTCGCCATGGACGTGCCGTCGATCGACAGGTACCCCTCGGGGTTCTGGCCGACCTCCTGCTCGATGAGGCTGCCGGGCGCGGCGGCCGCGGTGATCGACACGCCGGGGGCGGTGACGTCGGGCTTGACCGCGCCGTCGCCGATCCGCGGGCCGCGCGAGGAGAAGCCCGCGAGCCCGCCGCCCGGGCCGACGGCGCCGACGGTCAGCGCGGCGTCGGCGGAGCCGGGCGAGTCGACGGTGTGGGAGCCGAGTTCGCCGGCGTTGCCCGCGGCGATGGCGAAGAGCACGCCCTCCTCGGCGGAGATCCGGTTGACCGCCTCCTCCAGCGGGTCGACCTCGGGGGTGTCGCCGCCGCCGAGGCTGAGGTTGACGATGTCGGCGCCCTGGTCGACCGCCCACTCGAAGCCGGCGAGGATGCCGGAGTCGTCGCCGAAGCCGTCGTCGCCGAGCACCTTGCCGGCGAGCAGCTGCGCGCCCGGCGCGACGCCGGTGAGCTTCCCGTTCGACTTGGCACCGGTGCCGGCCGCGATGGAGGCGACGTGGGTGCCGTGGCCGTAGCGGTCCTCGGCGTCCGGCGAGGGGGTGAAGTTCTCGGTGGCGACGACCTGGTCCGCGAGGTCCGGGTGGGTCTCGTCGACGCCGGTGTCGAGCACGGCGATCGTCACGCCGTCGCCGTCGTAGCCGGCCTCCCAGGCGGCCGGGGCGCCGATCTGCGGCACGCTGACGTCCAGGCTGGCGCGGCGCACGCCGTCCAGCCAGACGCGCCGGACGCCGGCCTCCGCGGCCAGCGGCTCGGCGGCGCCGTTCCCGCCCTCGGCGCGGGTCAGCGCCTTCCAGGCCGCGGCGGCTTCGCCCTTGGCGGTGGTGACGGCCTCGGCGCCGAGCCGCGGGAAGCGGTGCTCGACCTCGGTGCCGTCGGCGGCGCGCAGCCGCTCGCGCGCCTCGGGGCGCTCGCCGCGGTAGTCGACGATGAGCTTCAGGCCGGCGCGCTGCTGGCGTACGTACTCGGGGCGGGCCTGCAGCGTGACGTCGAACAGCCGGCGGTCCAGCGTGCCGTCGCCGACGAGCGCGGTGGCGTCGCGCGGTACGACGTAGGTGTGGCCCTCCGACTCGAAGGTGCGCACGGGTATGCCGTCGCGGCCGGGCCCGCGGTCGATCGCCACGGCGCCGCCGTCGGCGCCGACCCGTACCCGGTCGCCGGTGATCAGCGTCACCCAGGTGCCGGACCGTTTCCCGTACTGCGCCGGGCCGTTCTTCCCCCCGTTGTCCCCGTTCCCCGCTGTCGCCCCGGCCGCCCCGGACGCCGGCGCGGCGGACGCCGGGGGTGCGACCGTGAGGCCCGCCGCGAGCGCGGTGGCCGCGGCGGCGCTTAAGACGGTGAGTCCCGCCTTCTTGAAGTGTCTGCGCACTAACCCCTCCCGATGTCATGGGGGGTCAGGAGTCACTGCACGCCCCCACCCCCCCTTTACTCCATCTTCCGTTGATCTACGCGGAATTGTTCCCTCCGGTTTGCAGCTTTACCGGTGGGTTGAACGGGCGTGCAGGTCAGGGGCGTACGGGCGGAATTGTTCACCGCCACGTTTTGTTCAGCGGCCGTTCACCGCGCCCCGTGCTCGCGGAACTCCACCCAGATCGCCTTGCCGTCGCCCCGCGGCTCCACCCCCCAGCCGTCCGCCAGCTGCTGGAGCAGCAGCACCCCGCGCCCCGACGACGCCATCTCCCCCGGGTGCCGGCGGTGCGGAAGGTTGCCGTCCGCGTCGGCGACCGTCATGCGCAGGACCCGCCGGCCGGGCGGCCCCGTGACGTCGGCCAGGACGCTGGCGGTGCTGTCCGTGTGGATCATGACGTTCGCGATCATCTCGGAGAGCGCCAGCTCCGCCGCGTCGATCTGGTCCGCCGTCGCCCAGTCGTAGAGCATGCTGCGCAGCTGGTGCCGGGCGTCGGAGATGCGCTGCTGCTCGGACTGCGGCACGGGCAGGTACATGTGCCGCTCCGACTCCGGGTGCGCCCCCCGGGTCGCGCCCGCGGTGCGCAGCAGGACGAACGCGATGTCGTCCTGGCTGCGCCCGGAGTGCGGCCCGCGGGTGGCGTAGGAACCGGGGCCGTTGACCGCGTCCACGAGCGCGTCCGCGACCGTCTCAAGACCCGCGCCGAGCGTCGCCCCGAACGCGGCGCCGAGCCGGGCCTGCCCGCTGTACAGGTCGTGCCCTCCGGTCTCCACCAGGCCGTCGGTGCACAGGAGCATGGTCTCGTCCGGGTCGATCCGGTGCTCGGAGAGCGGGTACTCCTGGTCCGGCTCGACGCCCAGCGGCAGGCCGCCCTCGCTGGGATGGATGATCAGCGTGCCGTCCGGCAGCGCCACCGCGGGGTCGAGGTGGCCGGCGCGGGCCACGGTCAGGGTGCCGGTCACCGGGTCGGCCTGGAGGTAGAGGCAGGTGGCGAAGCGGGCGTCGGCGGGGTCCTCGGCCTGCTTCGCGTTGAGCCGGGTGAGGAAGCCGGAGGCGCGGGCCAGCACGGCGTCCGGGCGGTGCCCCTCGGAGGCGTACGCGCGGATCGCGATGCGCAGCTGGCTCATCAGCGCCGCCGCCCGCACGTCGTGCCCCTGCACGTCCCCGATGACCAGGGCCGTCTGCCCGGACGGCAGCGCGAAGACGTCGTACCAGTCGCCGCCGATCTGCAGCCCGCCGCCGGAGGGGACGTACCGCGCCGCCACGTCGAAGCCCGGCACCCGCGCGACCGCCGGCATCATGCTGCGCTGCAGCCCCTCGGCCAGCTCCCGCTCCGACTCGTGGACGTGCGCGTCCGACAGCGCCTGCGCCAGCATCCGCGCCACCGTCGTCAGCACCGACCGCTCGTCCGGCGTGAACGGCACCTCCTCGTCGAACCCCGCCAGCCACACCCCGACCGTCCGCCGGTCGGCCACCAGCGGCAGGAACGCCCACGACCGGCGCCGCAGAGCGCTGGCGAACCGCCACGCCTCGGGGTAGCGGCGCGCGTACTCGTCGCGGCCGGTGACGTACACGGCGCGGCCGGTGCGCGCCGCCTCCGCGGCGGGGAAGGGCGCGTTCCGCGGGATGGTGCGGAAGGGCTCGGCCTCCTCGGGCCAGTAGCCGTGGTGGCCGATGACGCGCAGGGCGTCGCCCTCGACCGCGAAGACCACCAGGCCGTCCGGCGAGAAGCCCGGCATCGACAGCGACCCCGCCACCCGCAGCACCTGGTCGGTGGAGCGGGCCTCGGCGAGCGCCCGGCCGGCGGAGAGCAGGAACGCCTCCCGGGACAGCCGCCAGTCGCTGGTCCCCAGCGGCCGGCCGGCGTCCGCGGGCCGCCGCGGCGGCTCCACGACCTCCTGGACGGTGCCGACGATCTCGTTCCGCTCCTCCCGCGCCGGCTCCAGCACGCGCATCCGGCAGCGCACCGTGCGTACGACGTCGCCCTGGGCGTCGACCACGCGCAGTTGGCCCTCCGCGAGCGTGCCCTCGGCGAGCGCGAGGTCGAGGATGCCGGCCAGCTCGATGTAGTCCACGCCGTGCAGCCGCGCGCGTACCACGGAGGCGTCGACGGTGGTCCGCGCCGGCGGCAGCCCGAGCAGCCGGGCGGCCTGCGCATCCAGCACCACCCCGTCGGTGTGCGCCGCCCAGCGCCAGACGCCCGTACCCAGCCCCGATAGGACCTCTTCGGTACGCATTGTCCACATTTTATGCTTCCGGGCGGTCAGAGCGGCGGTTGACGGCCTCCCCGTCACCCCCGGTCGAGGCGCTCGCGGAGCACCGCCCGCTCGGCGGGGTTGGCGGTGAGTTCCAGCGCGCGCCGGTCGGCGGCGCCGGCCTCGCCGCGGCGGCCGAGCGCGCGCAGGAGGTCAGCGCGGGTGGCGTGGAACAGGTGGTAGCCGCTCAGCTCCGCCGCGAGCGCCCCGGTCTCGGCGAGGGCGGCGGCGGGCCCCGCGGTGTAGCGCAGCGCCACGGCGCGGTGCAACCGGGTGACCGGCGACGGCGCCAGGTGCAGCAGCATGTCGTACAGCAGCACGATCTGCTCCCAGTCCGTCTCCTCCCAGCTGCCCGCCTCCGCGTGACAGGCCACGATCGCCGCCTGCAGCTGGTACGGGCCGGGGCGCCGGCGGCGGATGGCGCGCACGAGCAGGCCGGCGGCCCGCTCGATCGCCGCCCGGTCCCACAGCGACCGGTCCTGGTCGCGGAGCCGTACCAGCCCGCCGTCCCGGAAGCGGGCGGCGCCGCGGGCGCGGTGCAGCCGGATGAGCGCGAGCAGCCCCGCGACCTCCGGCTCTGCGGGCATCGCGCCGTGCAGCAGCGCGGCGAGCCACTCGGCGTCGTCGGCGAGGTCGCGGGAGTCGGCGCGGTCGGCGGTGGCCAGGTAGCCCTCGTTGAAGAGCAGGTAGATGACCGCGAGCACCTCGGTGAGGCGGTCGGCCTGCTCGTCGGGGGCGGGCACGCGGTACGGGATGCCGGCCTCGGCGATCCTCCGCTTGGCGCGGGTGATCCGCTGGGCGACCGTCGTCTCCCGGACGAGGAAGGCGCGGGCGATCTGCGCGGTGGTCAGCCCGCAGACGACGCGGAGGGTGAGGGCGATGCGGGCCTCGCGGGAGAGGGCCGGGTGGCAGCAGGTGAAGACGAGCCGGAGCCGGTCGTCGCGCGCGGCCCCGCGGCCGTACGGCCAGTCCTCCTGCCGTACGAGCTGCGCCAGCTTCTCCCGGTACGTCTCCTCGCGGCGCAGCAGGTCGAGGCCGCGGTTGCGGGCGACCGTGTAGAGCCAGGCGTCGGGCCGGTCGGGGATGCCCTCGGCGGGCCAGCGCCGCAGCGCGGCGACGACGGCGTCCTGGACGAGGTCCTCGGCGGTGGCGAAGTCGCCGGTGAGGCGGATGAGGGTGCCGGCGAGGCGGCCGGCGTGGTCGCGTACGACCCGGTCGAGGGTGCGGTGGGCGGCGGCGCCGGGTTCCGGCCGCGCCGGCGCGCCGGAGCCCGCCTGGCGGGGCTCCCCCCGACGGGGCTCCGCCCGGCCGGACTCCGGCGCGCCGGCCACGGTCAGCCCACCGGCCCGGAAGTCCCGACGGGCGCTCCCGGCGGGGCCCCCGCCGGGAGGCCGGCGCCGCCCTGCGGGACGCTCCCCGGAACCGGCACCTCCACCGGCCGGATCTCCACCACCGGGCACCCGGGCCAGTCGGCGACCATCCGCAGCGCCTCGTCCAGGTCCGCCACCTCGACCTCCGCGTAGCCGCTGACCACCTCCTTCCCCTCTACGAACGGGCCGTCCACGACCACCGGCTCACCGCCGCCCAGCCGCACCGTCGTCGCCGACTCCGGCGCCCGCAGCTTCTGCCCGCCGCGCAGCCGCCCGGCGTGCTCGGCGAACCACTCGTCCACGCGCTCGAACAGCCGCGCCCGCTCGGCCGGGCTCAGCGCCTGCAGCTCGTCCTGGAACTCGGGCGTGTCCACGAACAGCAGCACGTACTTCACGACCCGCCTCCCTCACCGTCGCCCTGCATCGCGGCCATGCGCCGCGCCAGCTCGTCCGGCGCCACGTCCTCGACGTGCGTCGCCACCGTCCAGCCGTGCCCGAACGGGTCGATCAGATACCCGTCCCGGGCCCCGTAGAACTGGTCCTCCGGCGCCCGCCTCAGCTCCGCGCCCAGCTCCACGGCCCGCGCGACGACGGCGTCCACGTCCTCGACGTACACGTACAGGAAGGCCGGCGAGCCCTCCAGCCCTCCGGGCGGCGGCGCCTGCGTCCCCATCACCGCCGACGCCTCCTCGACGATGAGGGCCGAGTCGCCGATCTCGATCTCGGCGTGCATGACGCTGCCGTCGGGGCCGTCGAAGCGCATCCGCTCGGTGGCGCCGAAGACGTCCGCGTAGAAGTCCAGCGCCTTGGCGGCGCCGCGGATGACCAGGCAGGAGGTGACGCGATGGCTGCCGGCCGGCATGTACTTCGGTTGGTTCACTGCTCTCTCCTCACGGGGGGCGGCTTTCCGTACGGCCCCCGACTGTTGGACGATCGGCGGAGGTGCGATTTCGACACTACGGCGGAACAAGCGGAAGAAGAGTCTGGTGACCAGCATCGACGTCGAGCAGAACCGGGTGGCCGCGTTCCGCCGCGCGCTGGGTCTTGAGCACCTGATCGACGTGCACACCCACTTCATGCCGCAGCGGGTGCTGGCCAAGGTCTGGGCCTACTTCGACGCCGCCGGCCCGCTCGTCGGCCGCCCCTGGCCGATCGCGTACCGGCAGGAGGAGGCCGAGCGGGTGAGACTGCTGCGCGACTTCGGGGTGCGCGCCTTCACGTCGATGCTGTACCCGCACAAACCGGGCATGGCCCGCTGGCTCAACGACTGGTCCGCCGACTTCGCCGCCCGCACCCCGGACTGCCTGCACACCGCCACCTTCTTCGCGGAGCCGGGCGCGGCGGACGACGTCCGGCGGGCGATGGCCCAGGGCGCGCGGGTCTTCAAGTGCCACCTGCAGGTCGGCGCGTACGACCCGAACGCCCCCGTGCTCGACGAGGTCTGGACCCTGCTCGCCGACGCCGCCCTCCCGGTCGTCACCCACTGCGGCTCCGGCCCCGTCCCGGGCCCCCACACCGGCCCGGCCCCCATCGCGGCGCTGCTGAAGCGCCACCCGCGGCTGCGGCTGGTGGTCGCACACCTCGGCATGCCGGAGTACGAGGACTTCCTGACCCTGGCGGAACGCCACGAGAACGTCATGCTCGACACGACGATGGCCTTCACCCCCTTCGCCGAGTCCGCCGCCCCCTTCCCACCCCGCGCCCGCCCCCGCCTGGCGGCCCTGCGCGACCGGATCCTCCTGGGCACGGACTTCCCGAACATCCCGTACACCTACGCGGACGCCCTGTCCGCCCTCACGGCACCGGACCTCGGCGAGGACTGGCTCCGCGCGGTCTGCCACGACAACGCGGCCCGCCTCTTCGGCCTGCCGGACCGCCCTCCGCTCGTTTAGTGGACCCGGGCGGGGTTCTGCTACGCTGATCCAGCGACGTCACGGCCCGTAGCCGACGGCGGAGAATCCCGGTAGGGATCACGCATCACTCTGTGCGAGACTAGGGCTCGCACAAGCCTGGTCCTGTGGAGCAGTTTGGAGTGCTCGCCACCCTGTCAAGGTGGAGGCCGCGGGTTCAAATCCCGTCAGGACCGCCACCCTCGGGCCCACCCGAGGGCCACCCGACTGGGGACCCCGGTCCCCGGCCGTCGGGCTGGGTAGCTCAGTTGGTACGAGCGTCCGCCTGAAAAGCGGAAGGTCGCCGGTTCGACCCCGGCCCCAGCCACAGCGTCTGAGCAGCACGAAAGCCCCCTCCGAAGATCACGGAGGGGGCTTTGTCGTGCCGTTTACGCCAACCCGTACGCCAACGGGTCCTCAGCCGAGCTGGTCACCGAGGCGCCGGAGGGCCTTCCGCTGCTCGTCCAGAGAGGCGTGCGCGTAGACCTTCATCGTCACGCCGATGTCGCTGTGGCCGACGATCTGCCGGACGATGTGCGGCGGCACCCCGAGGTCGAGCAGGAGCGAGACAGCCGAGTGCCGGAGGTTGTCCGGCTCGACCGGCGTCCCGACGCGGGTCGTGAAGACAAGGCCGTAGTCCTTCCATGCCTCGCCGGCGTCGGCCCGCTCTCGCTCCTGCCGCTCGCGGTGCTCGGTGAGCGCCTTCACGCGATCGGAGGCAGGGGGATGGTGCGCTCCGACGACTCCGTCTCGGGCTTGACCAGGGTCAGCCGCCCGTCGACTCGCTGTAGCGAGCGCTCCACGGTCAGGGTCTCCCGGTTGAGGTCCACGGCATCCCAGCGGAGCCCAAGGATCTCGCCCCGCCGCATCCCCATGACGAGGGCCAGCACGTACAGGGCGTAGAAGCGGTCGTGCGTGGCACGCCTGAGGAGACGGCGAGCCTCGGCGACACCGAGCCCCTTCCCGGAGCTGTACTGTGCGACATCCCGTGAGTTCCCCTGAGCCCCGCTGAGTCCCTGGGCCCGTGGCCAGGGGGTTCTTCCTCCTTCGTGTGCTCTGTCGGCTTGTGACGTAACTTCGGGATTCTTGAAGCGTTCTCATCTCGTCCGACCGATTCGCAGTCCGGTCGAAGGTGAGGAGGCTCGGGTTGGCGGCGCTGGCAGTCGTACGGGACCTGCGTGAGCACTGGGCGCCCGCGTCGGCTGAGGAGCTGGAACGGTTCGAGACCGATGTGCTGTCCGGGTTCGTCCTCGCACGGGCCTCAGCAGGGCTGGCGGACGGCACCATCCGCGGGGACGTCGGTCACCTGGATCAGATCAGGACCTGGTTCGGCCGGCCCTTGTGGGACATGGAGCCCGCTGACGCGGACATGTACTTCGGGAAGGTTCTGCGGCACTCGCCCAGCGGCACCCGGCTGGGCCGGTCGCAGGCGTTGAGCACGTATTTCATGTTCCTGGAGCTGCGGCACAAGGTCGAGATCCATCGGATGACCGGCCGGGTGGTCGAGTGCCCGATCGACGAGATGAACCAGCCGCGCGGGGCTAAGGACGCCCAGCTGCGGATTCCGCCGAGTGAACCGGAGATCGGGACGTTATTCACCGGCTGGGGCGGCGAGCTGGCCACCTGCCGGAAGTTCGCCCCCACCGCCCGGAACTACACCGCCTCGAAGCTGATGTCCCAGGTCGGCCTGCGGGTGAGCGAGGCATGTGGGCTCGACCTGGACGACATCAAGTGGGACCTGGGCCGCTTCGGCAAACTCCACGTCCGCCACGGCAAGGGGGCCCGCGGCTCGGGGCCGCGCGAGCGGATGGTTCCGCTGATCAACGGTGCCGACCGGACACTGCGGTGGTTCATCGAAGACGTGTGGGGCCAGTTCGATGACGATCACACTCGCCCTGGTGCCCCGCTGTTCCCCTCCGAGCGCAAGAACACCGACGGCTCCGCCCGCCGGGTCGGCGACGACGCCCTGCGCAACGGGCTCGACAACGCGGTCCAGGCTCATCTGGCGAGCTGGACGGACAGGTTGACACCGCACGTCCTGCGGCATTTCTGCGCGTCCCAACTCTACGGAAACGGGCTGGACTTGCTCGCTATCCAGGAGGTCTTAGGACATTCCTGGATCGCTACGACCATGCGGTATATCCACGTGCAGCAGACCCGGGTCGAGGACGCCTGGGTCGCCGGGATGGAACGGGCCGCGAAGCGGCTGGAAGGACTGGCCCGATGAGGTGGAACCTGCGGCTGACCGCCGCGAACAAGGGTATCTGGAAGGCGTCCGAGCTCCAGCGGAGCCTGGCCGAGTACGGCCTGGTGATCTCGGCCGGCAAGATGTCCGGGCTGTGGTCCGGCCAGCCGGTCTCGCTCAAGCTGGAGGACCTGGACGTCATCTGCGTGGTCCTCGGCTGCGAGATCGGAGACCTGCTGATCCCCGAACCGGAGAAGGTCCGCCGCCCTGGCCAGGCAGAGGAGACCGAACGGGCCGCGGTCGGTGCGGGAACCGCCGCACCGAAGGTGATCCCCAAGCGCCGGGACGGCCGGTCGCTGCCGCCGGAGTGAGCCGATGGCACGGTTCCCGAAGGGCTACGTCAAGCCCACCGACTCCTGCGACAGCTGCCTGGCCTGGGGAAACTTCAGCGGCCGCCTCTGCCCCACCTGCTACATGTTCGGCCGCGGCCACGACGCGGCCGCATGCACCGGCTGCCACCGCGTCCAGCCGCTGAAGTGGAACTACTGCCGCCTGTGCTGGTGCCAGGCCCGCCTCAGTGCGAAGGCCGTCGTCGGCCGGCCCACGGACGAGACGGACGTGCGGGACCGGCTCGCCGCCGTCCGGCATCACCAACTGTTCTTCGTCGGGATGCACTACCGCAGGAGACCGACCCCCGCGGCTCGGACGCGCGGAGGACGGCGGGGAACCCCGCCCAAGCCACCTTCTTCACCGGCCTGGCGCCCGGATGCCGGCTGGCGGCAGCTACCGCTGTTCGCACAGATCCCCCGTGACTACAGACGGCTCGCTCTGGCCGACGCCGATCTGACCAGCCCGTGGCTGGCCTGGGCAAAGTATCTTGCCTACCGGCTCGCCGAGGCCCGCGGCTGGGGACGTAACATCCGCTTCGCGGTCAACCGCGGCCTGGCCCTCGTCCTCACCGGCTACGTCGAGGGCGACGTCATCCGGCACACGGAGATCTTCGCCCCGCTGCGGGCCCTGGACCTGCCGGTCGGCCACACCGTCACGGTCCTGGACAAGATGGAGATCTTCGAGGATGACAGCGAACCCTCCTTCGAACGCTGGCTCGCCGAGAGGCTGGAGGGTCTCGCACCCGGCATCCGCTCGGAGGCCGAGCGCTGGACCCGCGTCCTGCGCGACGGCGGCCCCCGCAGCCTCCCGCGACGGGAAGGCACGGTCTGGCTCTACCTCAACCGAGTTCGCCCGGCCCTGCTGGAATGGTCGAACCTCTACGACCACCTGCGCGAGGTGACCCGCGACGACGTCCTCACCTACATCAAGACACTGCACGGCCACCAGCGCCACGACCAACTCGTCGCCCTGCGCTCGCTGTTCACATGGGCCAAGCGGAATGGGCTGATCTTCCGCAACCCCACCAGTCGGATCAAGGTCGGGCAATACGAGTACGCCGTGCTGCAACCGCTCGTCCCCGAGCAGGTCGACCGCTCCGTCGCGGCGGCCACCACCCCGGCGACGCGGCTCATCCTCGCCCTCGCAGCGGTCCACGCCGCCCGGGTTGCCCAGATCGCCAACCTCATGCTCGACGACGTCGACCTCGGCAACCGGCGGCTGACCATCGCCGGGCGTGTCCGCCCGCTCGACGATCTCACCCGGAAGCTGCTGCTGGACTGGCTGGAGCACCGGCGCCGCCGGTGGCCGAACACCGCGAACCTCCACCTACTGATCAACAACCAGACCGCCACGAAGACCAGCCGCGCCAGTAACCACTGGATCAGCGCCGCGATGCGCGGGCAGGACGCGACGCTGGAACGGCTCCGGGTCGACCGGCAACTCGAAGAGGCCATGACCCACGGGCCCGACCCGCTCCACCTCGCCGAGGTGTTCGGGCTCGACGAGAAGACCGCGATGCGCTACGCGGACTCCGCACGGGCGCTGCTGCACCAGGCCGCTGAACAGCCACTTCAGTGAAGTCTGCTTGACCAGTCCACGCCTTTGCTGAGGATGAGCACGCCAGGCAGAGTCAGCATCCGGGACCGATCGGCGGAGACGATGTCAGGGCGAGGGCAGCGTTCCGCAGCTGGGCCGCCCACGTCTGCTGGTCAAGCCCCAACGTGTACTCGATGCAGCAATCGCATTGCGGGATCAGCGCCACGAACGATTGCTCCGCCGCGGTCTCGACCTCCGTCTCCCACCAGTCGTCCGTCGTCAGGTCAGCGGGAGTTATCTCTCCATCGATGAGTCTCGCCGCCATCCGGCGCAGAGCATGGCGCCGTGCCAGGCTCCGATCCGGCAACCCGATCCCGGACTCGGCAAGTGCTTGCTCGAACGCGTCGCGAATATCGCGGGCATCCGCGTTGCGAGGCCAACCGGCGAGCTCGCACAGTGTTGGGGTGTCCAGTCCGGCTGCGAGCGCCTCAGCAGCGATCATCGGCAGATCCTCTGGGCGTATCTCATCCGCCTGATAACGGCACGCCACCTCACCCAGAGATGTGAGCCCATTCTGCATAGAGGTTTCCGGTTCCGGTGTCGTTCCTTCTGCTCTCATGACTCCTACGGTGTCAGCACGTTTCCAGGGAAGGCACCCAGGGGCGGGCCCGCTCGGCACCCACCCCGCGTGTTCGCCTGAACCGGAGGCCGAACCCACGAGAACACGACCGCCCATCCTCGGGTTCCCGCGAAAAGACCTTCAGTTTCCGCGAACTCGCGGGCCTCGCGGGGCTTGAGGAACATCGGAACGAAAACCGGCGCTAAGCTCTGCCCGGTGCTGAGAGGGTTTTGACCTGGGCTTCTGTGGGGGTCGAACCTTCGGCAGTCGTATTGATCGATTGTCTGGAGGTCCGGGGTGCCGGTCGAGTTTTTGACGGATGAGCAGGCTGCCGCGTACGCGGCGTTCCGTGGGGCGCCGTCGCGTACGGAGCTGGAGCGGTTCTTCTTCCTGGACGACCCCACGGACGTGCCGGTGGAGGTGGTGGACTACCTCGCCGAGCAGCTCGATATCGGGGACGCGTCGGTGTTGAAGGCGTACGGCGAGCGGGAGAACACCCGGCTGGAGCACGTGCGGGAGTTGCGGCGGGTCCTGGGGTACCGGGAGCTCGCCGAGGCGGAGCCGGAGTTGCGGGCGTGGGTGGACGCGCGGGCCTGGACGACGGGCGAGGGCCCGAAGGCGTTGTTCGACGCGGCGGCCGGCTGGCTGCGCGAGCGCCGGGTGCTGCTGCCCGGGGTGACGACGCTGGCCCGGCTGGTCGCCTCTGTGCGGGAGGCGGCGAACCAGCGGCTGTGGGACGCCTTGTACGGGCTGTTCGGCGGTTCCGCCGCGGCGTCTGGCGGAGCTGTCGCGGTACGGGGTGGACGGCAAGGCGTCGCTGCTGCGGCGGCATGGCGATTCGCGGCGGCTGGCGACGCTGCTGGCTACCGCGGTCTACCTGACGACCCGGGCGGTGGACGACGCGCTGGACCTGCTGGAAGTGCTGATCGCGACGAAGCTGCTGGCCAAGGCGGAGCGGGAGACGGTCAAGGAGAAGATCAAGACCCTGACGCCGCCGCTGGACTCGGATGCGGACGAGGCATGGCGGTCGATGCTGGTCACCCGGTTCGGCACGGTCCGGCCGTTCTTGAAGCTGCTGGTGAAGGTGGTCGATTTCGGCGCGGCTCCGGAGGGGCTGCCGGCGCCGACCGCGCTCAAGTCGCTGCCGGAGCTGATGGGGCGCAAGAAGGTGGGCCCGGCCGAGATCGACACCGGCCTGCTGGTGGGGTCGTGGCGGCGCCTGGTGCTGGCCGCCCCGCACCTGGAGCCGGGCACGGTGGACTGGAAGGCGTACGTGTTCTGCGTGCTGGAGCAGTTCCACCGGATGCTGCGTCGGCGGGAGGTATTCGCGAAGAACTCCTCCAAGTGGGGCGACCCGCGGGCGAAGCTGCTGGCCGGCCAGGCGTGGGAGCAGGCCAAGCCCACCGTGCTGGCCTCCCTCGGGCTGCCGGCCGCGGCGGACGAGCACCTGGCGGCGCGGGCCGCGCTGCTCGACGGGACCTACCGGGAGGTCGCCGGACGGCTGCCGGACAACGCGCAGATCGTGTTCGACGACGACGGCCGGCTGCACTTCGCCGCCCTTCAGCCGGAGCCCGAACCGGCCTCCCTGCTCGATCTGCGGGCCGCGGTGAACGCGATGCTGCCCCGAGTCGACCTGTCCGAGGTGCTGCTGGAGGTGTTCTCCTGGACCGGCGCCGACACCGCGTTCACCTGGGTCACCGGCGGCGAGGCCCGGTTGAAGGACCTGCACGTCACGATCGCCGCGCTGCTGGTCGCGCACGGCTGCAACGTCGGCTACACCCCGGTCATCAGCGGCGTGGACGCGTTGAAGTACGGGCGGCTGTCCCACGTCGACCAGACGTATCTGCGCCTGGCGACCTAACGGGCCGCCAACGCCACCCTCATCGAGCACCAGGCGTCCATCGGCCTCGCCCGCGCGTGGGGCGGCGGGCTGGTGGCGTCGGGGGACGGGATGCGGTTCGTGGTGCCGGTGCCGAGCGTGTACGCGCGGCCGAACCCGAAGTACTTCGGGCGCCGGGGCGGCGCAACGTGGCTGAACGTGATCAACGACCAGGCGGCGGGGCTCGGCGGGAAGGTCGTGGCCGGCACCCCGCGCGACTCGCTGTACGTGCTGGACGTCCTCTACGACCGCGACGGCGGCAAGCGCCCGGAGATGATCGTCACCGACACGGCGAGCTACAGCGACATCGTGTTCGGGCTGCTCACGCTCGCCGGGTTCGCGTACGCGCCGCAGTTGGCGGACCTGCCGGACCAGAAGATGTGGCGCATCGACCGCACGGCCGACCACGGGGCCCTACGACGTGATCCGGATGCTTTCCCGGGACGGGCGTCCGACGCCGTTGGGGGACGCGATCGCGCACTACGGGCGGATCGCCAAGACGCTGCACATCCTGCGCCTGGCCGACGAGCCGGGCTACCGCCGCCAGATCAAGGTGCAGGCCAACCTCCAGGAAGGCCGCCACGCTCTCGCGCGGAAGATCTTCCACGGCCGGGGCGGGCAGCTCTACCAGCGCTACCAGGACGGTATGGAGGACCAGATCGGCGCCCTCGGTCTCGTCCTCAATGCCCTGGTGCTGTTCAACACCCGCTACATGGACGCCGCCGTCGCCCAGCTGCGGGCGGACGGGTTCGGCGTACGGGATGAGGATGTGGCCCGCCTCTCGCCGTTCGTGCGGCACCACATCAACATGCTGGGCCGCTACTCCTTCTCCCTGCCGGACCTGCCCGGCGGCCTGCGGCCCCTGCGCGACATGGACGCAGTCGACGAGGAGTGAGAAGCGTTCAGCGGCCCGTCGCGGCCGGGTGCCAGGGGGCGTCCGGCCGGGTGGGTCGTGCGTCGGCGGGCAGGTCGAGCGGGGCGGCGGGGTCGGTGGCGATGACGTGGACGACCGTGCCCGCCGCTGCGTCGGCGATGCGTGCGCGCAGCCTCAGCAGGAGGGTGACGCACAGCAGGCCGGTGCCATCGGCGTGGACCTCGTTCAGGGTCCAGCCGTCGGCGAGGGCGTCGACCAGGTCGCGGCCGAAGAAGTGGACCGCGAAGCCGCCGTGCTCGTAGATGTCGTCACCGTGCGCGGTGCCGGCTCCGTAGTGGGCGTCGCCGGTGTGCCGCACGGTGTAGACGAAGGTCCCGCCGGGCCGCAGGACACGGCGGACCTCGCCGACCAGGGCGTGGAGTTCCTTCGTCGACAGCGCCATGCACAGCAGCATGTGCGCGAAGACCGCGTCCACCGAGGCGTCCGGCAGCGCCAGCGGCTCGCGCACGTCGTGCACCGCGGTGGCCACCCGCTCATCGACTCCCTGGGAGCAGGCCACGTCACGCAGCTGCTCCAGGCCCACGGGGCTGAAGTCGGTCGCCTGGACGGTGAAGCCCTCGCGGGCGAAGAACAGCGCGTCGCGGCCGTGCCCGGCCCCCAGCTCCAGCACGTCGCGGGCCCCCGCAGCACGGAACACGGCGGCGGCGTGGACTGGCGCGGTGGGGGCGCAGGTCAGCAGCAGGGTCCGGCATGGCGGTTCTCCTCGGTGATTGTCGCTCGTTCCGTTGCCCTGTTCGTCGTCGCCGCCCTCTTCGAGATCGGCGGCGCCTGGCTGGTGTGGCAGGGCATCCGCGAGCACAAGGGATGGACGAGTGAGACCCGGCGGGCCGCCCTGGCCGCCGAGATGTGCGGCGCGCTCAAGCGCAGCTGCCCCGGCTCGGATGCGCGGCTGATCGGCTCACTGGGGGCGGGCACCGCGGACGCCTTCAGCGACATCGACATCGCGTGGGTCGTGCCGGACGCGCGGTTCCCGGACTGCCTGGCACGCGCGGTGGCGGCCCTGGGCGGGGTCCGGCCGGTCGACGGGGTGCGTGTCGACCCGGACTTCTACCGCTCCGACCGCCGCCGCGTGCTGTTCGTCAGCTTTGCGGGGCTGCCGCTCTTCTGGCGGCTCGATCTGGACGTACGGACCGCATCGGTCGCGGACGACGCGCACTACGACGCGGGGAACCCGGCCGCGCGCGCCCGCGAAGGCGAGTGGTCGCGGCCGGCCAGTGCGCTGGCCAACGCCGTCGGGGCCGTGAAGGCCGTGGCCCGGGGACGGGACGGCGAGGCCGGGGGGCTGCTGGAGCGGGGGTTCGAACGGATCGGGGAGGACGGCCGGGCCGGCGGCGCCTGGGTGGACGACGTGACCCGGCTCGCGCACGCCGCCGCACGGCGCGATCCCGCCCTGGCGGGCCGCGCCGCCCGGGTCGCCGCGCTCGCCGAGCGGCACCTCGGCGGGGGCGGCGGCTGACGCCCGGCCCCCGCTGCGGGCAGCCGCAGGGGCGGCGGACGACCAGGGGGCAAGGCCCGCTCCGTACCCATGCCGCCATTGTCCCGGAAGCGGCAATCGCCCCCGCCCCGCTACGGCTCCGGCGGCGCCCCCGCCGCCGGGCCCGGGTCGCGGCCGCCCGGGTGGCGGTGGCGCCAGGTCCAGAAGACCGCCGTGCCGGCGATCGCCCAGCCCGCCAGCACCAGGTACGGGAACGGGTGCTGGTGCCCCGCGAAGTACACCGCCGTGTGCTGGGCGTTCACCGACGCGCCGGGCGGCAGCCAGCGGCCGATCTCGCCCAGCGGCGACGGCAGCAGCGGCCACGAGACGGCGCCGCCCGACGACGGGTTGCCGATCAGCACCATGACCACCCACGTCGGGAGGATCGCCCACCGCCCCATCAGGGTGTTGAACATGGTGAAGACCATCCCCGACGTGAACATCGTCAGCGCCAGCGTCAGCCACGACTGCGGGAACGGCAGCCGCACCACCCCCAGCAGCAGGTCGACGACCGCGTAGATCGTGAAGCCGCCGAGCAGCGCGTACGCCGCCGTGAACGCGATCCGCTCCGCCGGGTTCAGCGTGCGCGCGTGCACGCTCAGCTGGATGGCGCCCATGAAGCCGACGATCACCGCCGCGAGCGAGATGTAGAAGAGCGCGAGCCCCTGCGGGTCGCCGGACTGCATCGGCTTGATGTCCCGTACGGTCAGCGGCACCCCGACCCGCTTCGCCACCCGCGGCGCCTCCTCGGTCAGCAGTTGCGCCACCGACGCGCCCGCCGCGCCCGACAGGTCCACCCGCATCCGGTCCGGCGCAACCCGCAGGACCGCGAAGACCCGCTGCTCCTCCACCGCGTCCCGGGCCTGGGCGTACGTGCCGTACGGGCGCAGCTCCACCGAGGCGTCCATGGCGTCTTCGAGGCCGCTGACGAACGCCCGCGCGCCCGGCTCGGCGTCGACGTCGCCGACGACGGCGACCGGCAGGTTGTGCGGCGTGGGGTTGGCCATGGCGGCGGTGTACGAACCGGCGAAGAGCCCCGCGACGGCGGCGAGGAGCAGGGCCAGGACCACCGGGGTGAGGAAGGGCCCGGCGCGGAAGGCGCGGATCTGCTCGGGTACGGGCTGCGGGAGGACGGCGGCGGGCCGCAGCCGGCGCGTGCCGCGCAGCCGGGGGCGCGGGCGTACGTGCGTGCGGAGCACCCGCGCCCGCGACCCCGCCCGCCCCCGTCGCCGCCGCCGCTCGTCCCCGGTCACAGACGACCAGCTTAGTGTGATATACGGCTTTTGCCCTGTTCGAGCCGCCGCCGAAATGATTCGCCGCCGCCCCCGCCCGGGTGAGATCCTTGACTCCGTATGTCCACTTCCGCCGCCCCCAGCTTCGCCGACCTCGGCGCCCGCCTCTCCGCGCTCACGCTCCGCGACGAGCAACGGCTCGGCCGCCGCCTCGACGGCGCCCGCCGCGTCCGCAAGCCGGAGGCGCGGGCCGCCGTGCTCGCCGAGATCGCCGCCGCCGTCGACGCCGCGGAGCTGACCGCCGAGCGCCGGCGCGCCGCGGTGCCCCCGGTGTCGTATCCGCAGGAGCTGCCGGTCAGCCAGAAGAAGGACGACATCCTCGCGGCCGTACGCGACCACCAGGTGGTGATCGTCGCGGGCGAGACGGGGTCCGGGAAGACGACCCAGATCCCGAAGATCTGCCTGGAGCTGGGCCGCGGTGTACGGGGCCTCATCGGCCACACGCAGCCGCGCCGCATCGCCGCCCGCACGGTCGCCGAGCGCGTCGCCGAGGAGCTGCGCACCCCGCTCGGCGAGGCGGTCGGGTGGAAGGTGCGCTTCACCGACCAGGTCGGCGGCGACACCCTCGTCAAGCTCATGACGGACGGCATCCTGCTCGCCGAGATCCAGACCGACCGCGAGCTGCGCCAGTACGACACGATCATCATCGACGAGGCGCACGAGCGCAGCCTGAACATCGACTTCCTCCTCGGCTACCTCGCCCGCCTCCTCCCCCGCCGCCCCGACCTCAAGGTCGTCATCACCTCCGCGACCATCGACCCGGAGCGCTTCTCGCGGCACTTCGGCGACGCCCCGATCGTCGAGGTCAGCGGGCGTACGTATCCGGTCGAGGTGCGCTACCGCCCGCTCGTGGAGGAGGGCGAGGAGACGGACGCCGACCGCGACCAGACCACCGCCATCTGCGACGCCGTCGACGAGCTGCAGGCCGAGGGCGACGGGACGGGCGACATCCTCGTCTTCCTCTCCGGCGAGCGCGAGATCCGCGACACCGCGGACGCGCTGGCGAAGCAGCAGCTCCGCGGCACCGAGGTCCTTCCCCTCTACGCCCGCCTCTCGCACGCCGAGCAGCACCGCGTCTTCCAGCGGCACGGTGGCACCAGGCGCGTCGTGCTGGCCACGAACGTCGCCGAGACCTCGCTGACCGTCCCCGGCATCCGGTACGTCATCGACACCGGCTTCGCCCGCATCTCCCGCTACAGCCACCGCACCAAGGTCCAGCGCCTGCCCATCGAGCCGATCTCGCAGGCCAGCGCCAACCAGCGCAAGGGCCGCTGCGGCCGGCTCGCCGACGGCATCTGCATCCGGCTGTACTCGGAGGAGGACTTCCTCGCCCGCCCCGAGTTCACCGACGCCGAGATCCTCCGGACGAACCTGGCGTCCGTCATCCTCCAGATGACCGCCGCCGGCCTCGGCGACATCGAGAAGTTCCCCTTCATCGACCCGCCGGACAGCCGCAACATCAAGGCCGGCGTCCAGCTCCTCGAAGAGCTGCACGCCCTCGACACGGACCGCAAGGATCCGAAGAAGCGGCTCACCCAGACCGGCCGCAAGCTCGCCCAGCTGCCCGTCGACCCGCGGCTGGCGCGCATGGTGCTGGAGGCCGAGCGCAACGGCTGCGTGCGCGAGGTCATGGTCATCGCCTCCGCCCTGTCCATCCAGGACCCGCGCGAGCGCCCCGCCGACAAGCAGCAGCAGGCCGACCAGCACCACGCCCGCTTCCGCGACGAGTCCAGCGACTTCCTGACGTTCCTCAACCTGTGGCGCTACGTGCGCGAGCAGCAGAAGGCGCTGTCGTCGTCCGCCTTCCGCCGCATGTGCAAGCGTGAGTTCCTCAACTACCTGCGCATACGCGAGTGGCAGGACATCTACGCGCAGCTGCGCACGATCGCCCGCGGCATGGACATCCACGCCGACGCGGACCACGACGCCGCGCCCGAGCTGGTCCACCGCTCGCTGCTCGCGGGGCTGCTCTCCCACATCGGGCTCAAGAACGCAGGGGGGGAGGGCGGGAGAGAAGGAGCCGCGAAGAACGAGTATCTGGGCGCGCGCAGCGCGAAGTTCGCCGTCTTCCCCGGCTCCGCGCTGTTCAAGAAGCCGCCCCGCTGGATCATGTCGGCCGAGCTGGTCGAGACCTCCCGCCTGTGGGCCCGGGTCAACGCGAGGGTCGAGCCCGAGTGGGTCGAGCCGCTGGCGCAGCACCTGGTCAAGCGCACGTACAGCGAACCGCACTGGGAGAAGGACCAGGCCGCGGTCATGGCGTACGAGCGCGTCACCCTCTACGGCGTGCCGCTGGTGGCCCGGCGCAAGGTCAACTACGGCCGCATCGACGCCGAGACGAGCCGCGACCTGTTCATCCGGCACGCGCTCGTCGAGGGCGACTGGCGCACGCACCACAGGTTCTTCGCCGCCAACCGCCGCCTCCTCACCGAGGTCGAGGAGCTGGAGCACCGGGCCCGCCGCCGCGACATCCTCGTGGACGACGAGACCCTCTTCGACTTCTACGACCAGCGCATCCCGGAGGACGTCGTGTCCGGGGCGCACTTCGACTCCTGGTGGAAGAAGCAGCGGCGTGCGGACGGCGCGGAGCCGGAGCTGCTCAACTTCGAGAAGTCGATGCTCATCAACGAGCAGGCGGAGGGCGTCACCAAGGACGACTACCCCGACGCGTGGCGGCAGGGGAAGCTGAAGCTGCGGGTGACGTACCAGTTCGAGCCGGGCACGGACGCGGACGGCGTCACCGTGCACGTACCGCTGCAGATCCTCAACCAGGTCGTCCCGGAGGGCTTCGACTGGCAGATCCCGGGGCTGCGCGAGGACGTGGTCACCGAGTTGATCCGCTCGCTGCCGAAGCCCGTCCGGCGCAACTACGTACCGGCGCCGAACTACGCGAAGGCGTTCCTGGAGCGGGCGTCGTCCCCGGAGGGACGCGATCAGACACAGCCGGTGCAGGAGCCGCTGACGACGGCGCTGGCGCGGGAGCTGCAGCGGATGGTGGGGGTGCCGGTCACGGCGGAGGACTTCGACTGGGGCCGGGTACCGGACCACCTGAAGATCACGTTCCGGGTGACCGACGAACGGCGCCGGAAGCTGGCGGAGTCGAAGGACCTGGAGGAGCTGCGGCTCAGGCTGAAGCCCCGGACGCAGGCGGCGATCACGCGGGCGTTCGACGAGGCCGCGGCGGGCGGCGGCGGACGGGCCGGCGGGAAGGGCGCCCGCAGCGGCGGCCCGGCGGGCGCCGAGGGCGGGCCCGCGCTCGACCGGCGCACCGGCCTCACGTCGTGGACCGTCGGCACCCTCCCCCGCACCTTCGAGACCCTTCCCCAAGCTCTCGGCTCCGCTCAAGCAGGGGATACCCCATTCTCCGGCCACACCGTCAAGGCGTACCCGGCGCTGGTGGACGAGGGCGAGTCCGTCGCCGTGCGGCTGTACGACACCGAGGCGGAGCAGACCGCGGCCATGTGGGCCGGCACCCGCCGGCTGATCCTGCTCCAACTTCCCTCCAACCCCGCGAAGTTCGCCAACAACACGCTGTCCAACCAGGCGAAGCTGGCCCTCTCCCGCACCCCGCACGGCAGCGTCCAGGCCCTCTTCGAGGACTGCGTCACCGCCTCCGCCGACCGGCTCATCGCCGCCCGCGGCGGCCCCGCGTGGGACGAGGAGGGCTTCCGCAAGCTCTTCGACGCGGTACGGGCCGACATCGTGGACGCGACGATGCAGACCATCCGGCAGGTGCAGGAGGTGCTGGCAGCCTGGCACGCCTGCGAGGGGCGGCTGCGGGCCGTCAGGAGCCCCGTGCTGACGGAGTCCGCGGCGGACGTACGCGAGCAGCTGGCGTGGCTCGTGAAGCCCGGCTTCGTCACCGAGCACGGCGCGGGCCGGCTGCCGGACCTGCTGCGGTACCTCGTCGCGGCGGACCGCCGGCTGCAGCAGCTCCCCACGAACGCGCAGCGGGACCGGGCGCGGATGGCGAAGGTCAAGGAGATGCAGGACGAGTACGCGTGGCTGCTGGAGCAGCAGCCGCGGGGGAGGCCGGTGCCGCGGGCGGTGCGGGACGTGCGGTGGATGATCGAGGAGCTGCGGGTCAGCTACTTCGCGCACGCGCTGGGGACGGCGTACCCGGTCTCCGACAAGCGGATCGTGAAGGCCGTCGACGCGCTGGTTCCGCCGGCCCGCTGAGCCGCCGGAACCGGGTTCGACCGGGGGCTCGCGCTGGGGTAGAGTCATGCACGCGCATTCGCGCACGCAAGGTCCTGTGGAGCAGTTTGGAGTGCTCGCCACCCTGTCAAGGTGGAGGCCGCGGGTTCAAATCCCGTCAGGACCGCACAGTCTCCCGCGGCCATGTCCGAGGCCGCGCCCGCGACGAAGCCGCCGACAGACGCAGCAAATCCCGTCAGGACCGCACAGTCTCCCGCGGCCGTGTCCGAGGCCGCGCCCGCGGCGAAGCCGCTGACAGACGCAGCAGGTCCCGTCCGGATCGCATAATCTCCCCAACCCCACCGGCCTCCGCCGTCACGGCGGAGGCTTTCTGCCCCTCCCGTGACGCGTTACCGCTGGTACGCGGTCTAGACCGGCTGCTCGATTCCTTGACGGCCGTCCGGCCACTGGGTACCCAGGGGCTATGACGACGACCGTGCGGCACGAGACGAAGGCCCTCCTGCGCGCCCATCTGTCCGCCGCGTCGTCCTACGGGCACCTCACCCCCCACTGCGCCGTCTGCAGCCGGCTGCTGCGGCTGGCGATGGAGTCGTCGCCCGAGATCGCGGACGCGAAGGACGCGAAGGACGCGGCGGTGGACGGTGACGCGACGGACCCGGACCCGGCAGGCCCGGCGGGCCCGGGCGAGGCGACGCCGGCGGAGTAGGCCGGGAGTTGGCAGGGGGATCAATATCGCAATGATTACCAGGCCCGCAAGGCGGCCCGGCTGTGACGGGGATCACTAATTCGGTTTCGATAGAGGGGGATTTACACCCCCCTTAGGTCGGGTCAATTTTGTATATGCAATTGCACCCCTGCCCGGACGGGCACCCTCATCCACCCCCGCCCCGCCCGCCTCACGCACGCGAACGGCCCCCGGCAACCGCCCCGGGGAGGGCGGCCACTGGGGGCCGTGCGGCACATCGCGCTGGACCCGGCGGAGTCCAGCGCGATCGACGACGCTGCGTCGCCCGCGTTCCGAGAGGGCGGTGAGCCGGGCTAGGGGGTCCCGGCCAGCCCCGACGACGCGGGTGGGTCAGGCCTCGCTGCGCTGCTGCGGAATACCCGCCAGCAGGGCGCGGACCTCCGCCTCGCGGTAGCGGCGATGCCCGCCGAGCGTGCGGATCGACGTGAGCTTGCCGGCCTTCGCCCAGCGCGTGACCGTCTTCGGGTCAACGCGGAACATCGTGGCTACCTCGGCGGGGGTCAGCAGCGGCTCGGCGTCAGGGGTGCGAGCGGTCATGAGCGGCCTCCTCGGGAGAACCGAACCTTCTCGGTTCTTTCCTCTAAATTCTGCACCTTGACCCTCGTTGACCGATATGGCCAACGGGGGTCGAGTCGGTAATAGGACGAACGGCTTGTCCTCGGCACTACAACTACACCATCTGTCCAGCGGCGTCGGCCAAACCGATGGAATTGCCCTCTGAGGTGTTCAACCTCGACGGATCCCGCTGGACCGGGCCATAGCGGACAGTCACGCCATCGTGACGATCAGTCACAGCACCACCAGGGGTCACAACGCCTCCCACGAGAGGATCAATGCTCGGCATTCCACCCTAAGTTGGACGGAACATACCCCATCTGGACTCCTTGCCCTATATCGTCACCCAGGCTACGCGTTGACGGCAAGACCCAGGTACGTGCTTTCCATCACGCTTGACCAATTAGCCTGGTTCGGGACCTTCGTCCGGGACGAAGGCCCCGGGGGCCGGGGGCCGAACGGCCCCTTCCGCGCCGGGGCATGGCGGGACACTAGTCCGGATTTGTTCGTCGCACTAGAGAGCGCTTGTCCAGCGCCCGCCCGACGCCGGAGGGTTCGGCGCCCCGTACGCCCGCGCTCCCGCCCTCCGCCGCACGCGCCGCGACGGCCACCGGCGCTAGCTGGCGAACTGCCGCTCGCGCACCGCGCTCCAACGGTCCGTCAGCCGCTGGTACGCCCTCCCGGCCCGCTCCTCGTCCCCCGCGGCCAGCGCCGCCAGGCCCTCCGCGACCTCGGCCGCCGAGCGGTCCTCCGCCAGGTGCTCCTTCGGCAGCACGTGCACGAGCCCGCCGTAGTCCAGCTCCACCAGCGACCGCGGATGGAACTCCTCCAGCCACTTGCCGACGTCCACGAGCCCCTCGACCAGCGGCGCCTGCCCCACCGCGTCGCGCAGCGCCTTCAGCCCGCGCGCGACCCGGCGCCTGGCCTGCACCATCGGCGTGCGGTAGCGCAGCAGCGTGCGCGCGCCTGTCTCGTACTCCTTCTCGTCGTCCGAGAAGAGCACGAACCAGCGCATCGGCACCGTCCACACCGCCGACCTGATCCACGGCCGGGCGTCCGGGTTCGCCACCCGCCAGCGGGCGTGGTCGGCGAGCGCCTGCTCCCGTACGACCTCGGGCAGCGCCGCCTCCAGCACCGGCCGGGGCAGCTCGTCGACCAGCTCGTCCAGCGCCAGCCAGCTGCGCAGCCGGGTGCGCCAGGGGCAGACGCACGTCACGCCGTCGACGTCGGCGACGAAGGCGTCCCCGCTCTCGTGCGCCGGGGCCGCCGTCGGCGGGGTGCCGGCCAGCCCGGCCAGGGCGCGCAGCAGCTCGTCCTGGCTGGTGGGGGTGGCCTCGCGGGCGGCGTAGCGGTACCAGTGGGTGCGTTCGGGTTCGGGGAAGGCGGCCAGTGGCTCGTACACGCGCAGGTACGTCGCGTACGGGATCACCAATGACGACACCACGGCCACGCCTTCTCCCCTCTCCCAGCTACGTACCCGAGTCTCCCGCAGACTATGGTGCTGAGTCCTCCGGGGGGACGCTCCCGGACCCACGACCCCGCCGGGGGTCCCGGAAGGCGGGCGCCGTTCTACGCTTATGCCACTACCTGCCCTCCCCACCCCTGGAGGGCAGCAGCCCGCGACCAAACCGGAGTCACCACCGTGACCGACGTTCTCTCCACACTCTTCCGCTCCGACCAGGGCGGCCATGAACAGGTGGTCCTGTGCCAGGACCGCGAGACCGGCCTCAAGGCGGTCGTCGCCATCCACTCCACCGCCCTGGGCCCGTCCCTGGGCGGCACCCGCTTCCACGCCTACGCCTCGGCGGACGACCCCGAGCAGGCCGCGGTGCTGGACGCGCTGAACCTCTCCCGCGGCATGTCGTACAAGAACGCCATGGCCGGCCTCGACCACGGCGGCGGCAAGGCCGTCATCATCGGCGACCCCGAGACCGACAAGACGGAGGGCCTGCTGCTGGCCTACGGCCGCTTCGTCGCCTCGCTGGGCGGCCGCTACGTCACGGCGTGCGACGTCGGCACGTACGTCCACGACATGGACGTGGTCTCCCGTACGAACCGGTGGACCACCGGCCGCTCCCCCGAGAACGGCGGCTGCGGCGACTCCTCCGTACTGACGTCGTTCGGCGTCTTCCAGGGCATGCGCGCGGTGGCCGAGCACCTGTGGGGCACGTCGTCGCTGCGCGGGCGGCGGGTCGGGATCGCCGGGGTCGGCAAGGTGGGGCACATCCTCGTGGACCACCTGGTCGCGGACGGTGCGGAGGTCGTGATCACCGACGTGCGGCAGGCGTCCGTGGACCGGGTGCTGGCGGCGCACCCCGGCGTGGCGGTCGCGGCCGACACCGACGCGCTGATCCGCGAGCCGCTGGACGTGTACGCGCCGTGCGCGCTGGGCGGCGCCCTGAACGACGACACGGTGCCGGTCCTCGCCGCGAAGGCCGTCTGCGGCGCGGCGAACAACCAGCTGGAGCACCCGGGCGTGGAGAAGGACCTGGCCGACCGCGGCATCCTCTACGCCCCGGACTACGTGGTCAACGCGGGCGGCGTCATCCAGGTCGCCGAGGAGCTGCACGGCTTCGACATGGACCGGGCGCGGGCGAAGGCCGCGCGGATCTTCGACACGACGGTGGAGATATTCCGCCGGGCGGCGTCCGACGGCGTGCCGCCGGCGGTGGCGGCGGACCGGATCGCGGAGCAGCGCATGGCGGACGCCAGGCGCCGGGGCTGAGCGCCGGGCGCTCTTTCGCCCGCCCGGCGCCCGGGTGCGCGCCCGGGCGCCGGGCGGGCGCGCGCCGGAGCGGGCGAAGGGGCGCACGTCGGCCCGCCCCGAGCCCTGCGAGAACGTTCACCAAGGCAAAGGATCGGCGGCACGTAACGCATGTCACCACCGCGCGGCGGGTCGCTCCTCGTCAGACGATAGAATCGGGTCTTGACCAGCGGGGACGCGGGCTTCACCGGGATCGGCGGCGGGGCCTGTGCTGCGAGCGACGTACCGTCAGGGTGCAGAAACAGGTACCGTTGAACCCCGATGGACGGTCCCTCTCACCGAGGGTCCGCATCCGATCATGAACGCGTGTCAGACTCTGGGGCCATCGAGCCCCGTCGTTTGAGGGGGTCGACCCATGGGGCGCGGCCGGGCCAAGGCCAAGCAGACGAAGGTCGCCCGCCAGCTGAAGTACAACAGCGGTGGGACTGACCTCTCACGCCTTGCCGAAGAGCTGGGCGCATCGACGGCGAAGGAGCCGTCAAACGGACAGCAGCAGCAGGTCGAGGAAGAGCCGTCCGACGACGACCTGTATGCACGCTATGCCGAGTTGTACGACGACGAGGACGACGAGGACGGCGAGGACTCGGCCGGTTCGTCGGAGCGGCGTCGCGGGGCCTGAACCGCAGGCAGCAAATCGGAGCTCGGCTCGGGGACACCCCCGGACGGGCCCTTTTTGCTGCCCCGAACCGGCCGGGGGCGACGGGGTCAGCGGGCATAGTCCCCCGTCAGCACCACGCCGCCGGCCTCTCCGCCACCGGACCCGTCTCCGCCGAACCCCTCTCCGCCGACCCTCTCTCCGCCGGCCCCTTCGCCGTCAGCCGCTGCCCGCGCCTCGCGCACCTCGCCGGCGACCCAGGCGTCGACCCCGCGGTCCGCGAGCAGCGCGAGCGTGACGTCGACCGACTCCTGCGGCACGACGGCGACCATGCCGACGCCCATGTTCAGCGTCCGCTCCAGCTCCGCCCGCTCGACCCGGCCCACCTCCCCGACCACGTCGAAGACCGGGCCCGGCGCCCACGTCCCCCGGTCGACCACGGCCCGTAGCCCCTCCGGCACCACCCGGGCCAGGTTGCTGGCGAGGCCGCCGCCCGTGACGTGCGAGAAGGCGTGCACCTCGGTGGCGCGCAGCAGCGCGAGGCAGTCCAGCGAGTAGATCTTCGTCGGCTCCAGCAGCTCCTCGCCGAGCGTGCGGCCGAACTCCGGCACCGCCCGGTCCAGCGCCCAGCCGGCGCGGTCCAGCAGCACGTGCCGCACCAGCGAGTACCCGTTGGAGTGAAGGCCCGAGGAGCCCATCGCGACGATCGCGTCCCCCGTACGGATGCGATCGGCACCCAGCACCCGGTCCGCCTCGACCACGCCGGTGCCGGCGCCGGCCACGTCGTACTCGTCCGGCCCCAGCAGCCCCGGGTGCTCCGCCGTCTCGCCGCCGACCAGCGCACAGCCGGCCAGCACGCAGCCTTGGGCGATGCCCTTGACGATCGCCGCCACCCGCTCCGGGACCACCTTGCCGACGCAGACGTAGTCCGTCATGAACAGCGGTTCCGCGCCCGTGACCACCAGGTCGTCGACGACCATCGCGACCAGGTCGTGCCCGATCGTGTCGTGCACGTCCATGCGCTGCGCGACCGCGACCTTCGTCCCCACCCCGTCGGTCGCGGAGGCGAGCAGCGGGCGCTCGTAGCGCTTGAGGACGGAGGCGTCGAAGAGGCCGGCGAAGCCGCCGAGCGCGCCGACCGACTCCGGCCGGCGGGTCTTCCGCACCCACTCCTTCATCAGCTCGACGGCGCGGTCACCGGCCCCGATGTCGACGCCCGCGGCCGCGTAAGAGCCGGCGGCGGGGGCGGCGTCGGGGGCGGGGGGCTGGCTGGCACCAGACATGGCGTTGGGGTCCTCCGGGTAGGTCAGCACGTCGTACGCGTCCGGCAGCCGGCGCGGAGAGGGGCCTACGGGCGGCGCAGGGCGTCGGCGGCGTCGGGCCCGCCGGCGACCTCGGTCTCCAGCAGGTGCTTGCCCAGCAGCTCCGGGTCGGGCAGCTCCATCGGGTACTCGCCGTCGAAGCAGGCGCGGCAGAGGTTGTTCTTAGGGATGCCGGTGGCCTCGATCATCCCGTCGGTGGAGATGTACGCGAGGGAGTCCGCCCCCAGCGACTGCCCGATCTCCTCCACCGACGCGCCGTTGGCGATCAGCTCGGCGCGGGTGGCGAAGTCGATGCCGAAGAAGCACGGCCACTTGATCGGCGGCGACGAGATGCGCACGTGCACCTCGGCGGCGCCGGCCTCGCGGAGCATGCGGACGAGCGCGCGCTGTGTGTTGCCGCGGACGATCGAGTCGTCCACCACGACGAGGCGCTTGCCGCCGATGACCTCCTTGAGCGGGTTCAGCTTCAGCCGGATGCCGAGCTGCCGGATCGTCTGGGACGGCTGGATGAAGGTCCGGCCGACGTAGCTGTTCTTGACCAGCCCGGCCCCGTACGGGATGCCGCTGGCCTCCGCGTACCCGATGGCCGCGGGGGTGCCGGACTCGGGCGTGGGTATCACCAGGTCGGCGTCGGCGGGGGCCTCGGCGGCGAGCTGGCGGCCCATCTCGACCCGGGAGAGGTACACGTTCCGGCCGGCGATCTCGGTGTCGGGGCGGGCCAGGTACACGTACTCGAAGACACACCCCTTGGGCTTTGCTTCGGCAAAACGACTGGCGCGCAGCCCGTTCTCGTCGATCGCGATCAGCTCGCCCGGCTCCACCTCCCGGATGAAGCTCGCCCCGACGATGTCCAGCCCGGCGGTCTCCGACGCCACCACCCAGCCCCGGTCCAGCCGCCCCAGCACCAGCGGCCGGATGCCCTGCGGGTCCCGGGCGGCGTAGAGCGTCTGCTCGTCCATGAACACCAGGCTGAACGCGCCCTTGACCCGCGGCAGCACCAGCGGCGCGGCGTCCTCCACGGTCAGCGGCTTGCCGTCGTCGTCCACCTGCCCGGCGAGCAGCGCGGTCACCAGGTCGGTGTCGTTGGTCGCCACCGCCCGCCCGCCGCGCGAAGCGCCGTCCGGCGGCAGCGCGGCGACCATCCCGGACAGCTCGGCGGTGTTGACCAGGTTGCCGTTGTGACCGAGCGCGAGCGACCCGTGCGGGGTGGCCCGGAAGGTGGGCTGCGCGTTCTCCCACACGGAGGCACCGGTGGTCGAGTAGCGGGCGTGGCCCACGGCGATGTGGCCCTGGAGGGAGCCGAGGGAGGTCTCGTCGAAGACCTGCGAGACCAGGCCCATGTCCTTGAAAACGAGGATCTGCGAACCGTTGCTCACCGCGATGCCCGCGGACTCCTGTCCCCGGTGCTGCAGTGCGTACAGTCCGAAGTAGGTGAGCTTGGCGACCTCCTCGCCCGGGGCCCAGACGCCGAAGACGCCGCAGGCGTCCTGGGGGCCCTTCTCGCCGGGAAGCAGGTCGTGGCTGAGTCGTCCGTCACCACGTGGCACGTCATCGAGTCTAAGGCAGGTTGGCCCAGGCACCCGAACGGCAAGAACGTGGCCCGGATCACGTCCCACCCTCCGGGCGGGCCCGTGCCGGCCCGGTTCAGGAGGGACGGCCGCCGGGTTGCCAGTTGTGGACCTCGACGGACGCGTACGCGTTCGGGGTCAGGAGCGCGCGGGCCGTCTCCCGGTCCGGGGCATGGAGCAGGGCGGCCGTGCCCAGCCAGGTGGTGCCGTCGTCGGACAGCAGGGGGCCGTACGCGATCAGGTCGTCCCGGTCCCGGGGCGGGTCGAGGTCGGCGGCCGGGGCGGCGCCGAGGCCCAGGACGAGGTAGCGGCTGCCGCCGGTGCGGCCGCCGGGGAAGTCCCACATCGTGCGGCCCAGCGCGTTGCGCCAGCGGCGCAGCAGCACGTCGCGGTACGCGCCCGCCTGGTAGCCGGGCTCGTCGAAGGCGAACGCGCGGGCGGTGGCGGCGTCCGGCAGGTCGAGGATGTGGACGCTGCCGGTGGGGGTGTCACCGTCGGCGGCGCTCAGCGTCGGACCGCGGGCGATCATCTCGGCCGCGTACCGGTCCATGTAGGACCAGTGCTCTTCCAGCAGCTCGTACCGCAGCTCCAGGGAGCCGGGCCGGTCACGGTGGTAGCAGAAGAACTCCATGGCCTCAGTCTTCTACACCCGCCGTCGGCACCGTCGTGCCCGGTCAGGCGAGGACCGGGAGGACCGGCGACAGGTCCGCCCGGTCGCCGCTGGCCGTGACCGCGCCCTCCGCCAGGGCCACGGCCCAGTCCGTGCGGCCCGTCGCCAGGCGGATCCACGTCAGCGGGGCCGCCTCCACCACGTTCGGCGGGGTGCCGCGGGTGTGGCGCGGGCCCTCTGTGCACTGGATCGCCGCGTACGGCGGGATGCGGACCTCCACCGCCGCGCCCGGGGCCTTCGCCGCCAGGGCGTCCGCCAGGACGCGGACGACGGCGGCGACCGCGTCCCGGTCCAGGGGGATGTCGACGCCTGTGGCGCGGGCCAGGTCGTCGCTGTGCACGACGAACTCGACAAGGCGGGTGACGGTCAGGTCGAGGGCCGTCATCGGGCCGAAGCGGTGCGGCAGCAGCCGGTCGGTGCGTACGGCCTCGGGCCTGGCCGCCGCCAGTCGGGCCGCCGCCGCGTCGAGCGCCGCGGCCAGCGCGTCGGGCCCGGTCCCGTGCTCCGCGGCGATGCGGTCGG
>NZ_BAAAPF010000025.1:0-41470 GCF_039531005.1 Streptomyces synnematoformans | reverse complement strand
GGGCCAGGGCACGGGCACGGGGCGGGCGTCGGGCGGCGGCAGCGGGTTCTGCTCCGCCTCGACGGGGCCGCCGACGCCCGCACCCCCTCCCCCGCCCTGCGCGCCACCGCCCGCAGGCTGGGCCGCCAACTGCTGCGGGCCGCCCGCGCCGCCTGGCCGGCCGCGGAGCTGGACGCCCTCGCCGAGTCCCGCCCGCGCGGCGTCCACCAGCCCGTCGTCCTGGGCGTCGCCGCGCGGGCCGCGGGCCTCGGCCCTGCCGACGCCTCGTACGCCGCGGTGTACGAGGCGGTCTCCGGGCCGGCGACCGCGACGGTACGGCTCCTCGGCCTGGACCCCTTCGAGGCCACCGCCGTCCTCGCCCGCCTCGCCCCGGAACTGGACGACGTCGCCGCGCGGGCCACGACGGCGGGTGTCCGCGCGGCCGCCGGGGGCCGGACCGACGTGGACGTGCTGCCCGCGGCGGGCGCCCCGCTCCTCGACATCGCCGCAGAGGAGCACGCCGTCCGCACGGCGCGGCTCTTCGCCTCGTAGGCAGACCTCGGCCGACCTCGTACGGACCCCAGGGAGACGGCATGCACCTCGACCACTCCGAGACCACCGCTCCGCAGCACCACACCTCCGGCGCCCCCGCGCGCCGCGTCCTCGGACCCCCGGCACCGGCCGGACGCGCCACCCGGCGCCGCGCCCTGCGCGTCGGGCTCGGCGGTCCGGTGGGCTCCGGCAAGACCGCCACCGTCGCCGCGCTGTGCCGGCTGCTGCACGACGAGCTGTCCCTGGCCGTCGTCACCAACGACATCTACACCCGCGAGGACGCCGAGTTCCTGCTCCGTGAGGCCGTGCTGCCGCCGGAGCGGATCACCGCCGTGGAGACGGGCGCCTGCCCGCACACCGCCATCCGGGACGACATCTCCGCCAACGTCGAGGCGGTCGAGGAACTGGAGGCGGCGGTGGGGCCCCTGGACGTGGTCCTGGTGGAGTCCGGCGGCGACAACCTCACGGCCACGTTCTCCCGCGGCCTGGCCGACGCGCAGCTCTTCGTCATCGACGTCGCGGGCGGTGACGACATCCCCCGCAAGGGCGGCCCCGGTGTCACCACGGCCGACCTGCTCGTCGTCAACAAGACCGACCTCGCCCCCTACGTCGGCTCCGACCTGGCACGCATGGCGCGGGACGCGCGGGCCCAACGCGGCGGAAAGCCGGTCGTGTTCACCTCGCTGGCGCAGGAGGGCGGTGTGCGGCCGGTCGCGGACTGGCTGCGCGAGCGCGTCGCCTCGTGGCGCGCGGCGTGACGGACGCCGCCGCGGCGCCCACCGCCGAAGTCCGCCCATCGGACGGAACCCGTGCCACCGCCGAAGTCCGTCCCCAGGGCGGAACCCGTGCCACCGGCGGAGTCCGGGCGCACGCCCGCATCACCGCCGCCCCCGACGCGCGCGGCGGTACCGCGCTCCCGGAGCTGGCCGGGGACGGGCCCATCGCCCTGCGCCGGGTCCGCGCGGGCGCGGGGGAGGCGCGGGTGTGTCTGGTCGGCGCGATGGCCGGCCCGCTGGGCGGCGACCGGGTGCGGCTCGACGTACGGGTGGAGGCCGGCGCCGCCCTGCGGGTCACCAGCGCCGCCGCGACCCTGGCCCTCCCGGGCACCGCCGGCGAGCCCGCCCGCTACGACGTGTCCCTCGCCGTCGGCGACGGCGCCGAGCTGCACTGGCTGCCCGAGCCGCTGGTCTCCGTCCGCGGCAGCCGGCTCCACGCGACGTACCGCATCGACCTCGCCCCCACCGCGCGCCTGGTGTTCCGCGAGGAGCAGGTACTCGGCCGCACCGGCGAGCCGCCCGGCCGCCTCGTCTCACGCCTCACGGTACGCAGCGGCGGCCGCCCGCTCCTCGACCAGGCCACCGACTACGGCCCCGGCGCCCCCGCCTGGGACGGCCCCGCCGTACTCGCCGACAACCGCGCCACCGGACAACTGCTCGTCGCCGCCCCCGGGTTCGCCGCCACCCCCGCGAAACCGCACGTCCTCGCCCCCGCCCAAGCCGCGCTCACCCCCCTCCCGGGCCCCGCCGCACTCACCACCGCCGTAGCCCCCGACGCCCTACGTCTACGCACCCTGCTCGACGAGGCCCGCACCCACACCACCGCCGCATACGAAGCCCGCTAGCTCCGCAAGTCCCGACCCCGGCGTTCCACGAAGGCCGTCCGGACCTACCGCCCCCAGCCGGGGCACGGTCCACCACCTGTACCCGACCCGGTAACACTAAGCCGGGTGCCCCGCCTAGCCGGGGCCGCACGGGAGGACTACCAGCAGCCATACATCGAGCAGACCTTCTGTAGCCAGCACGCCACACTCCGCTCCAAGGAGAGCACCTCCCGGTCGAGCAGCGCCACAACGCACTCACTCGCCAACTGCATAACTGCCGAGATCAGGCTCGTGTACGACAACACGCCCCGCGCGGAGCACCAGTACCGCAGTCCTCGGCACGAGAGGACATGTCATATCTCCGTGACAGGCCTGATGCCCCAGACGGCCACCGGGCACTACTTCACCAGCCGGCTCACCGCCGGCGATATGGACTTCACCCTGCTCAGCTGCTCCACCGGCTTCGGCACGTTCGCCGAAGCCCAGGCGGCCGACCCGGAGCACACCACTGGCTGACCACCGTCGCGCTGCGTGCTGCACGTGGAGTGGTCGTCCTGACGTCGTGTGCGCTGACCCTGGTATGGCCGGGGTTCAACACGAACCACCAGTAGATCATCGACCTGCACACGCAACGCAAAGCTGCACTGCAGAAGCTCCGCGATGCCTACCAGGCCCACCAGAGCCGTCCATCGGCCACCGGCCGGCTGAGCTCCGCACGAGGTTCCGGGCGCCGATTCCGCAGACTTGGGCCGGACGCCCCGGTTCCGCAGGCAGGATGAGAACGCAGGCTCCCGCGCGGTGGCGGCAGCGCGACAGGAGGCCGTTGCGTGGGTGAGGGGTGTGGTCATGTTTCAGCGTCATCTTCACCGTCATGACGATGTCAACCTGGTGATGTCCGCTCTGCGTGGTGATCCCCAGCGTCTGCTCGTTCTGATCGCGCTGGGTGCGGCGCTGCGCAGTGACGTCGCCTCCGCTTTACGTGAGGTCATCGCGACCGGCGCCTGGATGCAGAATTTCCGTGTCCGCAGGGAAGCAGCCCACTGGCGTCATGAACCCCGGTTCCAGCCTTTCCTCGATCACGGGTTCGAAAGACGGCGAGATCGCGGGCCCAAGTACGAGCACCTGCAGGCGGCCCTGCTGACGTACCCCGAGACGCGCGCCGCGCTCCTCCGAGTGTATGAGGCGGAATGCCCGCAGCACTGCCGCACCGAGACCGCCGCTCTCGCCGAAGACCGGCATATCGATGACTACCGGGAGGCGCTGTTCGGCTGGTACGCCGCAATCCAGTACGCGCACGCCTGCCTGGTGCGGGCCGTACGCTGGTGGGAGCATCAGGATCCGCATCACCCGCGCGATCCAGACGCGTCGGAGAGCTTCACAGACTGGATGGCGGCGACCGGGCATCACCGAGGAACCCGGGCCGGCCAGGACACCACGTCGGCCACCCACGCCCTTCAGGAACTCATCCTCATGATGCACGCCTGGAGTCCACATACCCTCGATGCCATAGACGTGGCCTTCCGCAAGACAGAGGGAGAGAACGCCTCCCATGCTTGGGGCGGCGGTTTTGAGCCCGCTGGCCGCCCCGAGGCCCAGGCAGCCGCAGAGGCACTTGCGAGCATCCTTTCCTCGGAGGAACGCCAGCAAGTGCGAGACATCATCAACGGCCTTGAATCCGACGCCTCATGGGACCGCGACATGGACCTGGCAGTCGACGTCATGCTGCCCTGCACCAGCGACCAGCACCGCTCCTACAGCGCCGACACCGGGGAACGCGAGGCCTGCGCCAATGCCCGCGGCCGTGTCTTCCAAGAGGCGTCCCAGTCCTGGAGTGAAGGCATCGACCGCGCGGTCTCCGCTTCCCGACTGGCCCGGTTCCTTCTCGGGGCCCGTGCCGACCGCGTCGACGCAGCCCTGGCGGCGGCCCGTGCAGACGTTTCCCGTGACGCTGCCGAGAGGGCACCTCAGATCTGGCATGACAACGCCAAGATCCTCAGCGGTATCCGTGAGGCCGTCGGCCTCGACATCGACAGAGCCGCCGGATTCCTGGGCATCAAGCGAGCCACACTCCAGCGATTCGAACAGGCTGCGGGCAAGGTCCCTGGACGCCGGATCTCCGTCGGCTATCTCCAGTTGCTCACGCTCACCTGTGCCGAGCAGGGTCAGCCGGTACCCGACAGCATCCCGCAGCCCATCTCCGAGCCGGCAATCTCGCTGCCGACCGCCTTGTGACGCTCACTCCACCCACTGGCGAGGAGAACCGTGTTCGAAGAAGTCCATCAACGTCCCTGCGGTCGCCCCACCAAGTCCGGCAGCCCGTGCCGCGCTCAGTTCTCCGGCCCCGGATTCGCCTGCAAGATACACACCACCGAGCACGAGAGAGCCCTCGTGGAGGCCTATCAGCAAGGCCTTCAAGCCGGCCGAACACAAGCACGGGAATGGGAGCGGAGCGCCGCCGCCTCGCGTGTCGAACACCTTGAGCAGCAGATCCGTACGCTACAGGAACAGCTGGACGCCAAGACCCGCCGCTACGAAGTCGACGGCGACCAAATCGTCACGGTCGACGGCTACGGATACCGCTGGAGAGGCGCCGACCCACTCGAAGTCGGAGACCGTGTGCTCTTACCCGAGAACCATGTCAGCGCCCTGCGCCATGGCCCCGGCCCTTTCCCCGGGACCGTGACGGCGCTGGGCACCACCTATTCCGGGGCCCTCAGCACCATCACCTCCCGAGCCCTCGATACCACCCCTCGCCAGACCACCTGAACCACTCAAAGCGGTGGCTTCCCAGCCGCCGCCATCACGACGAGCCAGAAGTCACCGTGGACAACCGAACCCAGGCAGCGGAGGTCATCCGTGAAGCGCGATCGTGCCACGTCACTCCTCAAAGACATGCTCGACCGACTCGAGGAGGGCGGCTGGCCGCTGGACCTCATCGACGAGATCCTCGTCTTCGGATCGTACGCTCGCGGCGCACTGAACCCGGCAGACGTCGACGTCGTTGTCGAGCACCGCACCGACGAGCGTCTCACCTCCGAGTTCGTCCACGCCCTGTCCTACGGCCGTGACCCGTCTGCATCGATGAAACGCGCCCTCAAAGGAAGCAGCCGCGGCCTGCAGATCCACTTCCGCGAACGCAAGACCCTGGAAGAGGAAGGGTTCGAGATGACCCTGCTGTGGAGCCGGGGCGAACCTGTCTCCGCCGCACGCACCCGGCTCGAAACGCTCACGCCCGATCCGTCAGCAGGTCGCGCCCCTCGGGATCACATGATCGAAGCCTTCGACGGCATCGACCGCTGGGTGCCCCGCCCGGTCCGGATCGACCTCATCGACCTGGTTCACCGCAAAGCGGCCACCATCGAGCAACTCCAACTGCCCGACGCCCAACCCACCGATCCAGCAGCTCTCCAGGCCCTCACCCGATGGAGCGAGACAAGCCCCCTAGGTCGGGCCGCAGCTGCAGTCCTCGCCCACCTCGAACGCACTTCTCGCCCCCTCGACTCCGTCTACCTCCACGGAGCTCCAGTACTCGGCAGTCGCTACAGCGATACAACCTGGCAGGTCGGCATCGGATTCGGTTGGCGCTACTACCAGAGCATCGTTCACCATCTGCAGGAGGGCGATGAATGGTTCGAGGTCGTCCGCCCGACACGCACCCAGCCCCTTCACACCCTCCACATCACCGTCCAGGACCGTGCGGCCCTGCCACGCTCTTGACGGGCATTCGCACCCTGTGGCGGCGCCGCCACGCTCGATCTTGGAGGCCACTGAACCGTTCTGGCATCATCGGAGGCTCGATTACATGAACGTCACACGGCCGCCTGTCGGTGGCTTTGCCACCCTTCTCCCTGAACCCACTGCGGGTGGTGCACTGAGGATAGGGCTAAGTCAGAGGATGCCTTTACGTTTGGCCCAGGTGATGAATTCACCGGGCGGGCACGGGTAGCGCATGCCAGTACTGATGAGTGCGTCGACCAGGGCCGTAGCCGCGTACTCGGTGGTGTGGCCAACTCGGACTGACTCGGCGACGATGCGCAGAGAGCCGTATACCTCCAGTCCGCCCGTCCGGCCGATCCGTCGAGCGTCGCGGTCGTCGATGACAGCGATGGCGTCGTGTGTTTCGGCGTAGGCGAGCACCGTGGCTTCCCCTTGATTGGACCTCTGGCCGGAGACCCGCTCCATCCACCGGACCAGCGCGTGGATCTCCTCCAGACCGTCGACGTGCACGATCTCCAGCCATCCCAAACCATCGAGGGGCAGTTGGTGATAGAGCAGCTCGTCGATGACTGCCTGTGTGGTCAAGTTGCGTCGACGCCCCTCGCCCGCATTCCGGGCCATGTCCCCCAAGATATCGATCTTTTCGGCCTTGATCGCGTGGTGGAGTGGAGATGTGTCCCAGACGAGCACCTGTGCGTCGGACGCCTCCGGCGTGCCGACGGTAGAGGTCAAGGCAGGCTCTCCTCCAGCTGGCGACTGGGGAGCTCGTCTTCCCGGATGGCGCCGTAGAGGAGCTCGACGGCTCGCGGCGCCGTAACTGCTCCTTCGCTCCACGCCGACATCACCGCACGCCGCCACTGGGCACCTGTGGCTCCCCCTTCCAGGTCCGGCGCCGGCGTGCTGCCGTATACCGCCAGGAAGTCGCCGCGTACGGGCGTATCCGCCTTCTGCCGCCTGGCTTCACCTCTGTCCAGCACTCCCAAGTGGACAGCCCTGTTCACCACGGCTCTCCAAGAGAGACGGAAGCGAGCCGCCAAGTCGACCATGACCGATCTGGCGGACTGGCCGCTGTCGACGCTCTCCCAGGCGCGGAGCAGGTCGTCTGCGGGTAGCAGGAACTCCTCGGTGAACTGGTCGATGATCTGCTCGCGCTCATCGCGTCCTGCGGCTACGCCAGCGTCGCTGTGGTACTCGTCCTGCAGCAGGTGGTGGCCGAGTTCATGTACTGCAGTCCATCGGCGCCTGCCTGGATCGGCCTTGCCGCTGATCACAGCTACACCGTAGCCGTCGAGGAGGAGCGAGGCGCCCTCGGCTTCCTCGTCAACGACCGTCAGGTAGAGGCCGAGTCGTTCCAGTACGTCGGCCAGAGGACCGAGAGGCCCACTCGGCGCGTCCACGGCCCTCCTTGCGGCCTGTGCGAGGGCAACTGGATCGGCCTCGGCGGCACCCCGTTGCACGCCGGGTTCCGGCTGCGGCGGTGCAAGGAAAGCATGGGTGATCAACCACTGGGCGTGGCGGGCATGCTCCTCCAAGTGGGCGTCAAGACGGTAACGCGCTCGTTCAGCGACGTCTGCCATCTCCTCCAAAGCGCTACGCCGGGAGACCAGCGAAGTCGGTGGCCTCGACACCAGATGCGCAAGCGGCACCTCCAAGGCGTCGGCGAGATGGAACAGCTCGAGAGCTGTGATCCGCCGGTCTCCGGCCTCTATGCGCACGACAGCCGTCCGATCCAGGCCTACCTTCGAGGCCAGATCGCCCTGGCTCAGGCCGGCGGCTAGGCGCGCTTCGGCGATGCGGCCGCCTACTTCGACCCAGCTCTGCGCCCCATCCATGTGTGTGATTTTTGCACACCCCGAGGCGAGGCGCCAGCGTATCCTTGTGACCTGCGAATTCTTGCCAGGTGAGGTGAGGCGTCAGCTGGTTGCCAGTGACGAGTCCGCGTGGATTGGAGTGCTGACCCGGTCTCCTCGCTCTTGCCAGATCGACCGGAACGGGTGTCGGAATATTTCGTGCTCTCGTCTGAGGCCCGAGATTCGTGCTGCTCTCCTCCCGTACCGACGCCTACACCAGCCACGTCGTCCTCGACGTGCGCTACCAGCCGCCACGCCACGAGGGCGGCGAGGGCAGCCTCGCCTTGACTGGGCTCCGCCGCCTCTTCGGGAAGGCTCCCGGCTGCCTCGGCGTCACCTGGGACGGCCTGTTTCGCGGCGTCCACCGGGCCGCCATCGCCGACAAGGGCCACCTCGCGATCAACAAACAGCAGGCACCGTCCACCCCCGCCGCCTCGACCCCTTACACCACCGACAAGTGCCACCACGACCTCTGGACCACGGAACGCGGCCGGGTCACCGAACGGCACATCACCGACGGCGGCACCACCACGCCTCGGCCTCCTGCCGATCCTTAAACTCGAACGCCGCCCCACAGCCCGCAGCTACCGCTGATACCACCTCGTATCCATCCCGTGCCGGCACGGCGACCACACGGTGCGCATCCGAGTTGCCTCGAACAGCACATCCGACAAACCCGAGAAAATAGACCGCGCCGAGAAGCTGCTCCAGATCCCGGAGGGCACGGCCACCTTCCAGAAGATCAAGGGACGCCGCGTCGACGCAGAGTCCACGAACGCCTCTCTCGACTCCTTCTTCTGGAATCGCCGCATGATCGCGTACGGGCCCACCCGCCAGACACTGGTCATGCTCGGCTTCGCCATGTCACAGAAGGCGACCAGCCGACTCATCCACTACCGATGCAGCCACTGAGCCCTCACCGCATCCGCCTCGCCCGGTCCGCTACGCTGTCCCCGGTGTCTCTCTCAGTCGACGCTGGGGCAGGGCCGGGGACGGCGTGTATGTGTCCCCGCCCCCAGCTGAGGCCAAGCGGTAGGCACCACCGACGTGCGATGATCTTGGTGAGAGATCCCCCGCGGGATTTTCTACAAGGACTTCAACACGTCCCGCCTCCGTAGCTCAGGGGATAGAGCACCGCTCTCCTAAAGCGGGTGTCGCAGGTTCGAATCCTGCCGGGGGCACCGCTCATTACCGCTCTGACCTGGGGCAACGGTCCGGGCTTCGCGACCGTTCGCGACCCTCGGAAACCGTTCGCGACTCAAGATCGACTCCCAGTTCGCTCCCAGACGTCCGGACACAACAGGCCACCCCCGCCCGGACCCGGCGGCGAACTGGTGCGTGTGCGGGTCGCTTCGCCGGGATGCCGACCCGTGGCGTGCGTGAGGGTACGTCTTCGATCAGCGGTCGATGGCGGCCATGTTGTAGCGCTCGCCGGAGGCCCGGGGCAGGTCGTTGAGGCGGGTGACGTGGGCGGCGGTCAGCTCGATGTGGTCGGCGGCGGCGTTCTCCTCCAGCCGGGCGGCTCGCTTGGTGCCGGGGATGGGCGCGATGTCGTCGCCCTGGGCGAGCAGCCAGGCCAGGGCGACCTGCGCCGGCGTGGTGTCGATCTCGGCGGCCACGGCCCGGACCTCGTCGACGATCCGCAGATTGCGTTCCAGGTTGCTGTCGGCGAAGCGGTGGTTGGTGCGGCGCCAGTCGTCGGCGTCGAGATCGTCCAGAGAGCGGATGTGGCCGGTCAGGAAGCCGCGGCCCAGCGGGGAGTACGGCACGAAGCCGATACCCAGTTCGCGCAGGACGGGCAGGATCCCGGCCTCCGGGTCGCGGGTCCACAGGGAGTACTCGGACTGCACCGCGGTGACCGGATGCACGGCGTGGGCGCGGCGGATCGTGGCGGGGCCGGCCTCCGACAGGCCGATGTGACGGATCTTGCCTTCGGCCACCAGTTCGGCCAGCGCGCCGACGGTCTCTTCGATGGGCGTGCCGGGGTCCACCCGGTGCTGGTAGTAGAGGTCGATGTGGTCGGTACCCAGGCGCTGCAGTGATCCCTCCACGGCCAGGCGGATGTTGGCCGGGGTGCTGTCCGGAACCGGGCCACCGGCGTGGGAGATCAGTCCAAACTTGGTCGCCAGCACGACCTCGTCCCGGCGCCCCTGCACGGCCCGGCCGACCAGCCTCTCGTTGACGAAGGGGCCGTACCCCTCGGCGGTGTCGATATGGGTGACCCCGAGGTCGAGGGCGCGGTGGATCGTGCGGATCGACTCGTCGTCGAACTGGCCGGCGCCGGTGTAGAACGCCGACATTCCCATGGCTCCGAGACCGATGCGCGAGACGTTGAGGCTGCCGAGCGAAACGGTTTTCATGGCGCGGACTTCCCTTCCCTATAATTAAGTACCGGTCGGTTCAGAAACCACCGTAGCACATCAGCACCGATCGGTACTGAACTGCGTTCGCCACCTGGACAGGATGAAAACTGCTGGTCAGCGTGGATCTGTACCGAGAGGTACGCTTGCGGCATGGGCGACTCCCGTAGGGCCGCTATGGGCCGGCCTCGAGAATTCGACATCGACCAGGCGCTGGAACGCGCGATGCGGGTGTTCTGGGCGAGAGGTTACGAAGGCGCAAGCCTCACCGAGCTGACCGGCGCCATGGGGATCACCAAGACGAGCATGTATGCGGCCTTCGGCAACAAGGAACAGTTGTTCCGCAAGGCCCTCCAGCGCTACGGCGCGGGGCCGGCCGCCTATGCCACGCGCGCCCTGGAGGAGCCCACCGCACGGGCCGTGGCCTTGGCCTTCCTCCGCGGAGCGGTCTGCACCACGACCCCTCCCGGCGGCCCCTCCGGGTGCCTGACCGTGCAGGGTGCGCTGGCGTCGAGCGACGAGAGCCGGGCCGTCCACGACCTGCTTGTCGACTGGCGCAACGACGCGGGGGTCCGCCTTGAGGAGCGCTTCCGGCACGCCGTCAACGAGGGTGATCTTCCGCGCGACGTCGACCCTCGACGTCTTGCCCGGTTCGTCATGACGATGGGTTTCGGCATCGCGGTGCAGGCCGCCAACGGCCTCGGCCCTGCGGAGCTGGATGAGATCGTCGACACGGCGATGCTCAGCTGGCCCGCGTAGCGGCCGGACTCCTTCGCTCGTGACGGTGCGGCAGGCGGCTTCCGCGCGCCGGGGTCGGGGCCCGGGCCGCCCCGGGCCCCCGCCGCTACGCCGCCCGGGGGTCCGCCGGGAGCAGCGCCGCTGCTGTCTCGCGTGCGTACAGCGCCGGGGCGCGGCTGTGGGAGATGGCGGCGCAGGTGAGGGAGCCGGCGTAGAGGACGAGGAAGCGGTTGGTCACGGCGTCCGGGTCGGGGGTGCCCGTGGCGGCGATCAGGTCGCGGAGGTACGCGCCCACGGCGCGCTGGTGGTCGTGGACCGCGGCGGCGGCGCGGGCGCTCTCCGCGCCGACCTCGTTGAAGGCGTTCGTGAACGGGCAGCCGCGGAAGCCCGGCTCGCCGAACCACCAGTGCAGCCAGTCGAAGACCGCCAGCACCCGCTCCCGCGGGCGCCCGGTTGCCTCCCCGGCGACGTACTCCGCGAGCGCCCCGCGCACCCGCCGGTCGCGGTCCCGGAGGTATGCCTCGACCAGCTCGTCCTTGGAGGCGTAGCAGCGGTAGAGGCGTTTGAGGGAGACGCCCGCGGCGTCGCGGATACGGTCCATGCCGACCGCGCGGATGCCGTGGGTGTAGAAGAGTTCGCCGGCCGCTTCGAGCACGCGCTCCCGGGCGGCCTCGTTGTCCGCGTCCATGTCCCCTGCTCCGTTCGCCCGCGTTCCCGCCGTCACGCCGCTACGCCGCCACACCGCCTCGCCGCACGTCGGTGACAACGTACCGGCGCTGTCCCGATCCGGTACCGGCGGAGTCCCGCCGCTTGAGAACGACCGTTCTCCACATTACTGTCTGCTGCGAGAACGGTCGTTCCCCGGCCGTTCCACACCGTCGGTGCCGGCGGGCCCGGAACAGGGGACCGGGCCGGCGGGCACCGGCGGCACCTCCCGGCCCGTGCCGGGTTTGCGTTGGAGTGTCCTCCAGGTCGTAGCGTCCGCGACATGACGCACTCGATTACTCCGCAGCAGCGCACCGGCTCCGGCTTCGACGCCCGGAGCACCACCGCCGACGTCCTGCGCGGCGTCGACCTGGGCGGCCGGCTCGCCGTCGTCACCGGCGGCTACGTCGGCCTGGGGCTGGAGACGACCCGCGCGTTCGTACGGGCCGGGGCCCGCGTCGTCGTACCGGCCCGGCGGCGTGACGTCGCCGAGAAGGCGCTCGACGGCCTCGCCGCCCCCGAAGGCCCCGGCGGCGTCGAGGTCGACGAGCTGGACCTCGCCGACCAGGACAGCATCCGCCGCTTCGCCGACCGCTTCCTCGACTCCGGCCGCTCCCTCGACCTCCTCGTCACCAACGCCGGCGTCATGGCCAGCCCCGAAACCCGCGTCGGACCCGCGGGCTGGGAGGGGCAGTTCGCCGTCAACCACCTCGGCCACCACGCCCTCGCCGGCCGCCTCCACCCCGCCCTCGTCCGCGACGGCGGCGCCCGCGTCGTCGCCCTGTCCTCCCGCGGCCACCACCTCTCCGGCATCCGCTGGCACGACCCGCACTTCCGCGCCGAGCCGTACGACAAGTGGGCGGCCTACGGCCAGTCGAAGACCGCCAACGCGCTCTTCGCCGTCCACCTCGACGCCCTCGGCCGGGACTCCGGCGTACGGGCCTTCAGCGTGCACCCCGGGATGATCCTCACCGAACTCGTGCGCCACGTCCCGCACGAGGAGCAGGTCGCGCAGGGCTGGTTCGACGCGGACGGCAATCTCAGCGGCGCCTTCAAGACCCCCGAGCAGGGCGCGGCCACGCAGGTGTGGGCGGCGACCTCGCCGCGGCTGGCCGGCCTGGGCGGCGTGTACTGCGAGGACTGCGAGGTCGCCGAGCCCGCAGGCCCCGGCGGCGAGCAGGAGATGCGGCCGGGCGTACGGGACCACGCCGCCGACCCGGACCAGGCCGCCCGGTTGTGGGCGCTGTCGGCGGAGCTGACCGGCGTCGACCCCTTCGGCGCCGCACCCGGCCGGGGCTGACCCGCCCGGCAACCCCCGGACTGCTCCCCCGTCGTGCGGAGAGCGCGCGTGCCGGTACGCACCGGCACGCGCCGGTGCGCCGACGGGCCCGCGGCGCGCTCGCGGCCCCGTCGGCGTACGCGCGAAGAACCCCGTCAGCAGCGCTTCTCGGACGCGGCCTGGGCGGGCAGCGGAACGCCCTCGGGGCGCAGCGAGCCGACGGCGGCCGTGCAGTCGCTCACCGTGTCGGTGCCCGGCGTCCAGACCTCCTGCTGATCCGTGTCGGTGGCGCCGGTCCTGCCGAGCACCTTGTCCTGGTCGTAGCTGAACACGCCGAGGGTCAGGTCGTACGGCGTCGCGGTCCTGCGGAAGCTGTCCCACACCCACAGGTAGCCGTAGTTCTCCTTGCACTCCGGCGAGTAGAACTGCTTGACGGAGGCGATGGTCGCGCCGCCGCGCTTGATGTAGCCGGTGGCGCCGATCTGGTACGCGTCGTCGCAGACCCCGGCGGCCCGGGCGCGCTTGCTCTCGGGGTTGCCCCGGGCCGTCGGGGCCGTGTCCTGGGCGGCGGCCCGGTCGCTCTTGCCGGCGGGCGACGGCGCGGGGCCGCTGCCCGCGTACGCGGCGCCGGCGGGCGTGAGGACCAGCGCGGCGGCGGCGACGGCCACAGCGAACTTCCTGAGTCGGGTGGAACGCATAGCTGTACTCCCTTTTCTGGACACAGAGGGATTTCAGAAGCATACGGCTCATGCCCCGGATACCCGGTAAGACCCGTGACGCGGCTGGGGGGTTGTAGGAGCCACCGGCGCGAAACAAGCCATCTCCGGGAGGGGGCGCGCGACGCGCAACGGGGCGCGGGGCGGGCGCGAGGGCGGGCGCGCAGGCAGGGGCGGCGCGGCGGTGTCAGGCGTAGATGTCCACGTGGACGATGAGGTCGCCGCGGCCTTCGTTCCTGAGCCGGGGCATGCCGAGTTCGTGCAGGCGGAGGGCCTGGCCGTCGCGGATACCGGCCGGAATGCGGACGGTCTTCTCGCCGTCGGTCAGGGTCGGTACGCGCACGGCGGTGCCCGCGGCAGCGGCCGCCGCGGGCAGCCGGACGCGGAGGTGGAGGTCGTCGTCCTCCCGGGTGAAGTCGGGGTGCGGCCGTTGCCGGATGTCGATGTACAGGTCCCCCGCCGGGCCGCCGCCCGGGCCGACTTCGCCCTCGCCCTCAAGCTGGATGCGCATGCCGTCCGAGACGCCCGCCGGGATCTTGACGCGGAGCGTACGGGTGGTCCGGACCCGGCCGTCGCCGCCGCACGTGCGGCACGGGTGCGGCAGGATCGTGCCCAGGCCCCTGCATGTGCGGCACGTGGAGGCATCGACCCGGCCCACGCCGCGGCAGGACGCGCACAGTTCCACCGACGTCCCCGCCGCCGTGAGGCCGCCCGCGCAGGCGGGGCAGACGACCGCGGTCTCGATCGCGAACTCCTCGACCCGGTCGCGGGTCATGTCGGCCAGATCCATCTCGAAGGGGACGAGGGCGTCCGTCCCCCGGCGGAACCGGCCCGCTCCCGCCACGCCGTCCACCGGCTCCCGGAGATCCGTGTCGTCGTCCGCCGACGCGGTGCCGTCCCCCTCCGGCGGGCCGCCGTCCTCCTCCGGCGGGTCGCCGTCCTCCGCCGGCTGCGGCGCGGGTACGCGGGCGAGGACGACCTGGTACTCCACATCCGCCCACATCCGGGGCCGCTGCCGGACACCGGTGCGGTGCAGCGACTCGTAGACGTAGTCGTACAGTTCCGTCACCGTGATCCGGCCGTCGCCGTCGAGGTCCGCCGCGCCCGTGGCCAGCCCCTCGATGAGCGCGCCGGTGAAGCGGGAGGGCTGCGGGGCGGCGGTCTCCAGGCGTTCGCCCTCCCAGGCGTACTCGGTGCGGCTGGTCGCGGTGAGCACCACCCGGCCGGAGCCGGCGAGTTCGTCCCGCAGGTGCACCTGGTCGTCGCCCTTGGCGCCGGTCAGGAACGCGCCGCTGTAGCAGCAGTCGAGCAGCACGACGACCGTGCCCGCCCGGCAGCGCTCCAGCCGGCTGCGCAGGAACGCGGCGGGCATGGCCGTCGAGGCGGGCAGGTCGCGGTCGGTGTCGCGGGCGGCGAAGTGGAGGTGGCCGTCGTCGTCCTTGATGCCGTGGCAGGAGAGGTGGAGCAGGAGGAGGTCGTTGCGGCCGCGGTCGCGGAAGAAGCGCTCGACGGCGCGCATCACCCGGTGCGCCGGGGCGTCCTTGAGCTGCTCGGCCCGGAAGCCGCCGATCCGCGGGTCGGCCAGGGCCCGGGCGAGACCGGCGCAGTCCTGGCCGGGCGAGCGGAGGGGACGGAAGGCGGCGTCGTCGTACGTGTCGGTGGCGATGAGCAGCGCGTCGCGCCGGCCGGAGACGGGTGCGGCCACGACTAGCCCCGGTCGGCGGCTTCCCGGCCGGCCGGCTCCTGCCCGGCCGACGGCCCGGCGTCGAGGAACGCCTCGATGAGGCGCTGCTTCTCGGCGCCGGAGGCGTCGCCGAGTTCGAGGCTGCGGCCGTCCAGCTCCAGCCGTACGGACCGCACGGGCCGGTTCTGCAGCCACACCTCCACCAGCCGCACGACGGACCGCAGCACCACCGGCACCAGGGTCACCGCCAGCACCCCGACCGCGACGGCCTCCCCCGGCTTGGCCCCCTCCGGCGCGGCACCGGCCGCCCGCACGGGACGAACGTCGTCGACCTCCAACTCCAGCAACGCCTGCCGCAGCTGCCCGGTGAGCGCGTCCAACTCGTCGTCGTCCGCGCCCCCGACCACGGCCACCCGCACCGTGCCCGCCCGCTCCCCGCCCCTGTCCCTCATGGCTACGCAGTCTAGGACGAACCCCCCTCCGGCCAGGCGACGTTCAGCCCGCGGGGACGTACGGGCCGCCCTCGTCGGGCGGCGGCCCAACCGGGTCCTCGTCGGGCGGCGGCTCGGCGTCGGCGAAGAGGCGGAGGAACCTGTCGGCCTCCTCCTCCCTGCCCATGGCGCGTACGCCCTGGGCCACGCGCGCGGCGAGGTGGACCATCTCGGGGTCGTCGCCGTTGAACCCGAGCCAGCGCATCACCTGCTCGGCGACCCGTTCCTCCGGCGGCACGGCGGGCCCTTCAGGCTCGTGCTCCGGCGCGTGCGAAGCCTCCGGCTCCGGCGCGTACAACAGGTCGCGGAACGGCGGCGCCACCTCGCTGTTGTTCGCCGCGGCCGACAGCTGCGCCAGCAGCCCTATGCGCTCCACCGTCTCCTCCACGTGCTCGTCGTTGCGCGCCAGCCACCAGACGACGGCACTGCCGGGGTCCTTGAGTACGTCGTCGGAGAGGTACATCCGCTTGTTCCGCTCGTAGTTGCGCTCGTGCTCCCAGACGTCCTCGTCCTTGCGGACGTTCGAGAGCTTGCTCAGCCGCTCCCGATCGGAGTCCGACAGGGCGAGGACGACGTCCTTTGCCATGGCCAGCACGCGGCCGGAGCCGTCCGGTTCCATGACGCTCAGCACGCCGTTCAGCTGGTGCTGCACCATGGCGGGCGACCGCGGGGACTGCCGGGCGGCGAACTCCCGGGCGCGCAGCAGCACGGCGTGCACCGCGAGGCCGCAGGGGTCGAAGTGCGGGCTCTCGGACTCCTGCGGGATCCAGCGCACCGTGGCGGAGAAGAGGAAGTCGTAGTCGGGCACGGCGCTGGGCAGCGCGATCCTCGTGATCCGGTGCTCCTGGCGCGGCGGGGGCGGGATCGGGAGATCAGGCTCCAGGGTGCACTCCGGCGGGATGTCGCCGTCGCGCAGTGCACCGGCCCGGACCGCGGCGATCGTGCCGGCGAGCAGCACGGCGCCGTACGCCGGCCACAGCCATCGGGGCCAGCCCGCGGTGAGGCCGGCGATGGACAGGACGAGCAGGCAGATCACGGTGAGGAAGACCGTCACGGTGCGATGGCCGGAACTCATCAGGGGGCCTCCGGGGTGACGTCGGGGTCCGCGGGTGGGGGCGCCTCGGACGGGGGTGTCTCGGACGGAGGTGCCCCGGACGGAGGCGCCTCGGGCGCGGGGCCGATGCCCTGGGCGGCGCCGAGGCTGCGGCGGTAGTGCTCCGCGGTGTCGCGGCGCTGCGCGCGGTCGTCGCCGGGCGCCAGCGCCCACCGCTGCGAGACGACGAACGTCCGGCCGGCGGCCGCGGGATACGGGGCCGCCGCGGCGGCCAGCGTGGTGAGCAGCGCGTCGCGGTGCGCGCGGTACTCCGCGGCCCCGGCGGCGGACAGCCAGGTGCGGACGTGCGGCGTCCACTCCTCGTGCGCGCCGTACGCGAACACGGTGGCCCAGCACTCCGTCAGCCGCCGGCGGGCGACGTGGTCGGTGCACAGGGCCGGGCGCCCGGCGGCCGCGTCGGCGAGGGCGAGGAAGATGCGGGACTCGGACGCCGAGCGGAAGCCGGTGGGGCGGATGCCGTAGGAGGTGAGGCGGGTGAGGAGCAGGACGCAGAGGCGGCGGTCGCTCGTGGCCAGAGAGAGCAGGGCCGTCAACGCGGGTGGGCCGTCGCGGTCGTCCTCGGCGCGGGCGAGGTGGTGCAGCCGGACGAGGGCCTGGTCCGGGTGGCCCACGGCCATCACCTGGGAGCAGACCACGGTCAGGGCCAGCCGGTACGTCCTGGGCAGGTCCCGCTGGCGTACGTCGGCGAGGATCCACTCCCGTACGGCGCGGCCGTGCACGTCGTGACGCACCCCGGCCGCCAGCGCCTGGGCGGCGTCCGGCATGAGTTCCTGTTTCCCGTCCGCCGTCCACTCCCGGGCGAGCGACACCAGCTCTTCGGGCTGCCCGGTGCGCAGCGCCTGCGCGGCGAAGCGTTCGATGACCCGGTCCCGTTCGTCGCGGTCCAGCCGCAGGTTCCGTACGCAGTGTGCGACCCAGGTGCGGAACGTGGGCCGCAGGTCGGGGAAGTACGACCAGAAGTGCGCGAGCACGGTCCGGACGCGGCCGGGCTCCGTGAAGCGCACCCGGCCGCCCCGTCCCGCAGGGCAGTCGAGCTTGGTCAGCTCGGTGTTGAGATCGGCCCGGTCCAGCCGGGGGCGTTCGTCCTCGGGGTGCTTCAGCTCCTGCAGCAGGGCCGTCACGGCGTGGTAGATGGTGTCCGGCGCGGAGCCGTGGAGCATCGCGACGGTCAGGGCCAGGGCGCGCTGCCGTCCGTCCGTCAGCTTGTCGACGAACTCGATTCCCTCGGGGTCGTCCTCCCTGAGCTGCGCCAGCTCGTCCGGCCACCAGTCGTCGAACGTGCCGGCGGGCACGTCGTCCCGGGCGCGGCGGACGCCCTCGGCGAGCCGCGCGATGTCGCGCATCGGGGCGTCGGCGAGGAAGTGGGTGAGTGCGGGGGCGGTGAGTGCGGTTGGGGGCGGGGTGATGTGCGCGCGGCGCAGATGGCGCATCAGCACGTGGTCCGCGCGCGGGCGGTGCAGGCGCACCGTCAGTCGGCGCAACTCCGCGGTCAGTAACTCGTCGAGGTGCGGGGAGAGCACGACGACGAGGCGGGCGCCACGCTCCTCGACGACGGCACGGAAGGCCGACAGCTCACTCTGCAGCCCGGCGAAGCGGGTCGTCTGGCAGTCGGACAGGTCGAGCAGCAGGCGATCGCCGTCGGCGACGGCCTGCCGGTCCAGCGTCAGGCCGCCGGCCTCGCCGTCCTCCGGGTCCACCTCGTGGATGCCGATGCCGGCGGTGGGCTCGTACAGCAGCATCTGGGCGGCCGTGTGCCGGCCGGAGCCCGGTGCTCCGGCGATGACGGCGATGCGGTGCTCGTGCAGCAGGCGGCGGGCCTCGCCGAGGCGCCGGGGCGGGACGAAGCGCTGGTACGCGAAGGCGAGTTGCTCCTCGGCGAGGCTGCGGGGGTCCTTGCCGTGGGTGCCGAGGCGCTGGGACGCCTCGGCCATCGCCGCGATGTAGATGTGCTGGTCGCCGGAGCCGGTGTGGAACGGGGCCTGGGTCCGGGAGACGAAGGTGCCGAGGTCCATCAGCGATCGCCCTCCCGGCGGCGGCGCGCGGGGCCGAAGTTCTGGTTGATGCCGCCGTGGCCGCTGCCGCCGACCACGTTGCCGTCGCCGTTGACCTGAGTGCCGTCGATCTGGTCGCCGGACCCGGTGTGGAAGGGGGCGTTCGCCTCGCCGACGACGGTGCCGACGTGGCCGCTGATGTTGCCGATGCCCCCGCTCTGGCCGGTGTTGTGCATGCCGGTGCCGGGGTCGCGGGGGGTGTCGTCGCCGGGGGCCGGCTCGGCGGGCGGGTCCGCCGGGGCGGCAGCGGGGTCGGGTCCGCGGTCCGCGGCGGCGAGTTCGGGGACCTGCTTGGCGAGCTGGTCGCCGATGAGCGCGAGGTCGTGGCGGGCGGTGCGTAACGTGAAGCGCATGTACTGGCAGTCGGCCAGCGCGACGATGCTCTCGGGGAGCCGGCGGGGGTCGAGCTGTTCGGTGTGGCGGCCGACGAGGACGGGCACGACGGCGACGCCGTGGGCGAACGCCTCCTCGATCTCGCGGCGCACCCAGTCGTTCTCGTGGTCGAGCGCCCGGCTGCCCGGCCGCTCGGGGTGCACGGCGTCGACCCACCCGTGGCCGATCAACGCCAGCAGGACGCTGCTGCGGCGTACGCCCTTGGTCAGGGCGTTGTGGTAGTTCTCGCCGGCGGGGATGGACTGGGCGGCGAGGAAGACCATGCGGTCGCCGAAGCGGCGGGCCAGCTCCTGGTAGATCGCGTAGGCGGCGTCCTTGCCGTCGCTCGTGCGGTAGTTGATGAAGATTTCGGGCATGACGGATCGTCCTCTCGTGCGGATGTGGGTGATCGGTGTTCGTGAGCGGGCGGTGCGGTCAGCGGGTGGTGCGTGGTGGGGCGGCGGTCAGGGCCGCGGTGAGGTCGGGACTCAGTTCGCGTACGGCGGCGTTGCGCGGGTGGCGGCCCAGGAGGCGGGCCGTACGGCGGAGGTCGGCGAGGATGGTGGCGGAGTGGACGAGGCCGACGTGGCCGAGGAGGGGGCGCAGGAGGTCGCAGGCGTGCTCGACCTGGCCGGACGCCGCGTGCGCGAGGGCCAGACGGACACCGGCGCGGGTGCGGGTGCGCAGTGCGTGCGACGGCATGCGCTCGGTCTCCCGGGCGAGGTAGTCGGCGGCGCGCTGGGGACGGCCGAGGTGGTACAGGCACCAGCCGGTGTACAGCGACACGACGTCCGGGACGTGGGAGGCGCCGATGACCGGCTCGGCGAAGTCCGACCGGTCGAGGGCGAGGAGTTCGCGGGCCCGGTCGAGGCTGTGCATGCACGCGCTGTAGTTGCCGTCGAGCGCGTGGCCCTGGGCCTCGTGCTGGGCGGCCAGGCCGCGGATGCGGGGCGGGGCGTCGGCGTCGCGGGCGTGTGCGGCAAGGCCGATGGCCAGGGCGACATCGCCGCGGAGCAGGCTGACGAGGGCCCGCCGGACCAGGCCGTACGCCGCCAGATGGCGGTCGTCGCCGGCTTCCGCCAGCTCCACGGCCCGGTCGGTCCACCACAGGGCGGCCTCGTCGTTGCCGGACTCCTGGGCCATCCAGCCGGTGTACTCGGCGAACCGGGCGGCCAGGACGAGCAGGTCGCGCCGCGTACGCGGGCCGGAGTGCAGGGCGAGTTGCTCCGTGGTGTGCGTCTGGGCGATCAGCGAGGGCAGCAGGAGTCCGGGACCGGCCGTCTGACCGAGCCGGCGGGACTGGATGAACGCCGCCCGGGACGCCTCGACCAGCGTTGTCCCCGCGGCGTCGGCTGCGGCCCGCAGGCCGCCGAGGTCGAAGGCGAAGACGGCACCGGAGCCGCGGCTCGCACCAGCACCGGCACCGGCACCGCGGCCGACCGTGGAACCGGGCTGCCGGGCCGCGGATTCGAACCGGCCCGCCCCTGCCTTGTGCATGCGCAACGACCACACCTCACCGTCACTGCTCGCCGGAGGAAGTCGGGCGGACACGGCGCGCTCCGGCACGAGAGCGGCGAGCACGCCGCCCGCGTCGAGCGCGGTGTCACACCACCGGGCCAGCTCCGGCGTGGGACCCTTCTGCCCGGTCTCGACCTTGCTCAGATGGCTCTTGCTGTAGTGCACCAGCGCGGCGAGGCGATCGAGCGTGAGCCCCGCCGCCAGGCGCCGCCTGCGGAGTTCGGGCCCGAACTCGTGCGTGCGCTCAGGCATCCGGCCTCCCGTGACCTTGCCGCTGCCGCGGCCTTCGGTCACCGGCACCGGTCAGCTTGCGGCACCGGACTCGGGTGGAACAAGGCGCATGTGGTTGTTTCCCGTTTCCCATTCTGTGAGTGAACGAATGGGTCACCTCGGCTGTCGAGCGTGTCCTGCGCCAATCGTCAGGGGGTTGCGGAGGCGGGTGGTGCGGGGGTCGAGAAGTGGGGCGGGGTGGGGGTGGGGTGGTGGAAGGTGGCGTAGGGGCCGTTGCGGGTGAGGAGGGCTTCGTGGGTGCCCTCCTCGACTATGCGCCCGGCGTCGAGGAAGACGATGCGGTCGGCGTGGCGGACGGTGCGCATGCGGTGGGCGACGATGACGACGGTGCGGCCGGCCATGAGGCGTTCGATGCCCTGGTGGACGGCGGCCTCGTTCAGCGGGTCGAGGGCGGAGGTGACCTCGTCCAGGAGGACGACGGGCGCGTTCTTCAGCAGGGCGCGGGCGATGGCCACGCGCTGGCGTTCGCCGCCGGAGAGGGCCGTGCCGCCTTCGCCGACGGGGGTGGTCCAGCCGTCGGGGAGGCGGGCGACGACCTCGTCGAGGCGGGCGGCGGTGGCGGCGGCGCGGACCTCGGCGGCGGTGGCGTCGGGGCGGCCGAGGCGGACGTTGTCCTCGATGGTGCCGTCGAAGAGGTAGACGTGCTGGAAGACGATCGCGATCTTGGACATCAGGGTCTCGGTGCCGATCTCGCGGACGTCGTGGCCGCCGACGCGGACGGCGCCCGCGTCGACGTCGTAGAAGCGGGTGAGGAGTTGCAGCAGGGTGCTCTTGCCCGCGCCGGACGGGCCGACGACGGCGACGCGTTCGCCTTCGGCGACGGTGAGGGAGACGCCGTCGAGGACGGTGCGGTCGCCGTGGCGGAAGGTGACGGCGTCGAACTCCAGGGTGTGGTCCGCGGGGTGTGCCGGGTCGGGGGCCTCGGGGAGGGGCGGCGTGCTCAGCACCGTGTCGAGCCTCGTGAGGACGGTGCGGGCGGCGCGGAACTTGCCCGCCACGTCGGACAGGGACAGCAGCGGGTCCGCGCAGCGCGCGGCGAGGACGAGGAGCGCCAGCACCTCGGCCGCGCCGACGTCGCCGTGGAGGGCAAGGTAGGCGCCGAGGGCGAGGAGGGTGGTGAAGAGCGCCTGCACGGTGACGGTGAGGCCCAGGGTGCCGGGCAGCACCGACAGCGTGGTGCGACGGGAGGCACGCTGCACGTCGTGCAGGGAGTCGTCCAGGAGGCGGAACCGCTCGCCTGTCCTGCCGCCGGCGCGCAGCACCGGCTGGGCCTGGAGGTACTCGACGACGCGGGCGGTGGCCTCGTGGTCGCGGGTGGCGCGCTCCTCGTCGGCGGCGGCCATCGACCGGCTCGTCCAGACCTGCGTCGCGGCGACCACCGGCACGGCGGCCAGCGCGGCCAGGCCTAGCTGCCAGTTGAAGGCGAGCATGACGGCGACGATCGTCAGCGGGGTCACGGCAGCGGAGACGGACGGGGCCAGCAGGTGCGCGATAACGCTCATGGCCTGCAGGACGCCCTGGCCGGCGAGGGTGGAGACCTCGCCGACGCGGCCGGCGCCGTACCAGCCGACGGGGAGGCGGGCGAGGTGGTCGCCGAGGCGGTGGTACAGCCCGCGCAGCAGCTTGATGCCGACGCGGAAGCCGGCGAGGTCGCTGCTGAACCGCAGCACGCCGTACGCGGCGAAGACCGCGGCGAAGGCGGTCAGCCAGGGCCAGGCGTCCGCGGGCGTGTCGCCGAACAGCGCGCGCAGGAGGGGGACCAGCAGCGCGTACGACAGTCCCTCCACGACCGCGGTCGCCAGCATCAGCGAGACGGTGCGGCGCACGGGGCCGGTGTGCTCGTGCCCCAGCACGCGGAACAGGATGCGGATCATCGGCGCTCGTCTCCTTGCCGGACGCCGCCGGGGGCGGTCGTCGCGCTCGCGGGGGTGCGGGCCGCTTCCGGGGACCCGTCCGGCGGGGCCGGATCGTCGGCGGCCGCGGCCTGGTGGGCGCGCCAGAACTCGGCGAACGCGCCGTCGCGGGCAAGCAGTTCGGCCGGGGCGCCGTGCTCGGCGACCGCCCCGTCCGCCAGCATCACGACGGTGTCGGCCCCGGCGACGGTCTCCAGACGGTGGGCGATGACCAGGGTCGTGCGGTCGTCGCCGGCGGGGGCCGCCAGGGCGCGGCGCACGGCGAGTTCCGTCCGGGGGTCGGCGAAGGAGGTCGCCTCGTCGAGTACGAGCACGGGGGCGGCGGCGAGCAGCGCGCGGGCCAGGGCGAGGCGCTGCGCCTCGCCGCCGGACAGCCCGGCCTCCTCGCCGATCACCGTGTCGTAGCCGCGGGGCAGTGCGAGGATCCGGTCGTGGATGTGCGCCCGGCGGGCGGCGTCCCGCACGTCCTCCCGGTCGGCGTGGGGCACGGCGAGGGCGATGTTGTCGGCGACGGAGGCGCGCAGCAGCCGGACGTCCTGGAAGACGAACGAGACCGTGCGGTACAGGTCGGACCCGGCCATGTCGCGGAGGTCGACGCCGCCGAGCACGACCGAGCCCGCGACGGGGTCGAAGAACCGCGGCAGCAGCTGGACGAGGGTCGACTTCCCGCTGCCCGACGGGCCGACGACCGCGGTGACGGTGCCTGGTTCGAGGACCAGGTCGATGCCGCGCAGCACCTCCCGCCCCGGTTCGTAGCCGAAGCGGACACCGCGCAGCTCGACGCGGTGACCCCGCGGCGCGCGCGGGTGCGCGGGCTGCGGCAGCGGGTCCACGTCGAGCACGTCCCGGATGCGGCCGACGGCGCGGCGGGCGGCCTGCAGGTCGTCGAAGCCGTGGCCGAGGGCGGCGACGGGAGCGGTGAGCCCGAGGCCGAGGAGGAGGAACGGCAGGAGGTCGGCGGGCGCCAGCGCACCTGCCGTGATCATCGGGGTGCCGCCGACGAGCACGACCAGCAGCACGAACGGCGGCGACAGCGCCAGCTGCATGCCCGCCCCGATCGGGGCGAGGCCGTGGACCATCCGCCGGAAGGTGCCGGTGAAGTCGTCGGCGGCCGCACGGAAGCGGCGGTGCGCGCGCTCGCCGCCGCCGAACGCCTTGACCTCGGAGATCCCCTGCGCGAACTCGACGGCCGCGTCGGCGATCCGGCCCATGGCCGCGTCGTACTCCTCCTGGTCGCGCACCCGCGCCGGGGTCATGAACAGCGGGACGTGCGCGAGGGCGACGGCCACCGGGATCAGGGTGATGAGCGTGAGCCGCCAGTCGACGGTGAAGAGGTACGCCAGGGACACCAGCGGCACGACGAACGCGGAGACCAGCTCGCTGGGTGCGTGGGCGATGAGCGGGTGCATCGCGGCCACGTCCTCGCCGACCACCTTCGCCAGCTCGCCCGTCCGGCGCCGGGAGAACCAGCCGACGGGCACCCGGCCGAGCCCGGCGGCCAGCCGTCGGCGGAACGACAACTGCACGCGGCCGTCGAGGAGATGGCCGGCACCGGTCGAGGCGGCCGTGAACAGCAGCCGCACGAGCAGCCCCGCGGCGCCCACGGCGACGACGGCCCAGACCCGGCCGCGGTCGACGGGCCCGGGGGCCAGCAGCGCACGGCCCAGCTCGACGACGGCGAGGAGCGGCACGAGGCCGGCGAGCGCGCCGACGACCTGCAGCAGCACGACGGCGGCGAAGCCGCGGGCGTGGGGGCGGAGGAGGCGGGAGACGGTGCGGGTGGGCGGCGGCTGCTTCCCGCGGGGTGCCGCGGGGTCCAGCCCCGCGGGGCGTTGTTGCTGCGCGGGGAGTTGCTGCGCGGGGAGTTGCTGCGCCGGGCGTTGCTGCGCGGGGCGTTGCTCCGCGGCCGGGTGGGCGTCGGTGACCGGGCGGGCTTCCGCGGACGGGCGGGCTTCCGCGGACGGGTGGGCTTCCGCGGGCGTGCGGGCATCCGCGGGCGCGTGGGCTCCGGGTTGCGGATCACCAGGGGCGGCATCGGCGTCGTCGGGCTCCGCGGCCGTTCCCCGGTGATCCGCCCCCGGCCCCGGTAGCACCGTGAGCGCGATCAGCACCGCCACCACCAGCAGCGCCGCGCACAGCGTCAGCCCCAGCGCGTACCCCTCGTTCAGGCCGGCGGGCGTCTGCGCCCCTCCCGTACGGTCGTGGGCTGCGGTGCCGAGGGCCGCCAGGCCCAGCGCGGCACCGAGTTGGCGGGCGCTGTTGAGCAGGCCGGAGGCCATGCCCGCCTCGTGGGCGGCCACGCCGCCGGTGGCGGCGGAGACCAGCGGGCCGAGGACGAGGCCGAAGCCGACGCTGGCCAGGATCGAGGGCACGAGCACGTCCACCGCGTAGGTGCCGTCGGCGTCGATGCGGCCGAACCAGGCGAAGCCCGCCGCGGTCAGCAGCCCGCCGCCGGCCAGCAGGACCTTCGGCGCGTACCGGTAGCCGAGCTTCACCGCGAGCACCGAGCCGGCGATCACCCCGAGGGCGAAGGGCAGGAACTGCAGCCCGGTCTCCGCCGGGCCGTTGCCGAGCACCCGCTGCAGGTACAGCGACATGAAGTAGAACGAGGAGGCCATGGCCGCGCCGATCACCAGCGTGTACGTGATCGCGCCGAGCACCGCGCGGTGGGTGAGCAGGCCGAGCCGGACCAGCGGGTCGCGGGTGGTGGTCCGTTCGACCAGGACGAACGCGGTCAGCAGCGCGAGCGCCGCGGCCAGGGTGGCGACGGTGACGGCGGAGGTCCACGCGTGCCGGTCGGTACGGACGATGCCGAACACCAGCAGCGTCATCCCACCCGTCGCCAGCACTCCCCCGAGCACGTCCGGACGCCCCCGGCCACGCCCCGGGTCCCGGTCCCGGTCGCCGCGTCCGGCGGGCCCCCGCGGCCCGTCGGACGCCACGCTCCGCCAGGTCATGGCCAGCGCGATCAGCGCCATCGGTACGTTCACGAACATCACCCAGCGCCAGCCCGCGTACTCCGTGAGCACTCCCCCGATCAGCACGCCCAGCGCGCCGCCCGCGGCGTTCGTCGCGCTCCAGATGCCGAACGCGCGCACCCGCGCCCGCCCGTCCGGGAACGTCGCCGTGAGCAGCGCCAGCCCGGCCGGGGCGAGGGCGGCGGCGCCGACACCCTGGGCGGCGCGGGCCGCGACCAGGTGCCCCGGCTCGGTGGCGAAGCCGCCGAGCAGCGAGGCGAAGCCGAACAGGCCGAGGCCGCAGAGCAGCATCCGCTTCTGCCCGTAGCGATCGGCGGCCTTGCCGCCCAGCAGCAGCAACCCGCCGAACGTGAGCGCGTACGCGTGGATGACCCACGTCAGGCCCACCTCGCCGAAGCCGAGGGCGGCGCCGATCTGCGGCAGGCCGACGTTCACCACCGACAGGTCCAGCGACACGAGGAACTGCGCCACCGCCGCCGTGGCGAGCACGAGCGACGCCCGCCCCGCTCCCCCGGAGCCCCCGGATCGCGCGGTGCGCGTCCCCTTGACCCGGTCCCCCTGGTCCCCCTTCATGGCCCCTCCCGTGGTTCCCCGACTTTCGGAACATGTTCCGGAACACGTTCCCAAAGTACACCACCCACCCGACAACGCCACCCGCAACCGCGAGGCAGCATCATGGGACCGTGCCCGGACAACGAGACCGCCGACAGCCCGCCGCCCCACCCCCCGGCCGCACCGGCCGCCCGCGGGCGACGTCGCGCGCCGAGATCCTGGCGGCGGCCCGCCGGGTCATCGACGAGGACGGCTGGGAGACGCTGACCGTCCGCCGGCTCGCCGCCGAGATCGGCATCGGGACGACGACGCTCTACCACCACGTGCACAACAAGGACGACCTGGTCGTCGAGCTGGTCAACCAGCACCTCGACCAACTCGCCCGCCCCGAGCTGCCCGACGACCCGCGCGAGCGGATCGTGGTCGCCGCCACGACGATGCACGACGCGCTCTCCGACTGGCCCTGGGCGGCGGAGGCGCTGACAGCCGACGGCTTCATCGGGCGGCTCGGCGACTCCGCCCTGTGGATAGTGGAGACGATCGTGGCCGGCGCGGTGGCCGCCGGCTGCACGCAGGAGCAGGCCGTCGACGTCTTCCGGAGCATCTGGTACTACACCGTCGGCGAGGTCCTCGTACGCGCTCGCACCGACCGCCGGCGCGCCGAAGTCGGCGCCGCCGACCTGGCGTTCAGCCTGCGCGGCCTCGACCCGGCCCGGCAGCCGCAGCTGTCCGCCATCGGGGACCTCTGGCCGGAGCGCAGCGCCCTCGACCTCTACCCGCAGGTGCTGCGGATCATCGTCGACGGACTCCTCGCCGAGGCCGGCCGGCCCGGCCAGCCCGTCTAGCCGCACCCCCGCTCTCCAGACCGCCCCGCCCGTACCGCCCCGCGCCCAACAATTTGAACGAAACAACAACTAGAACTATCGTTCAAGAAAGCCCCGAGCGCGAGGGAGAGCCCCGCATGACCACGTCCGCCGCCGCCCACCGCGCCGCCCACCGCGCCGGCCCCCGGGAGTGGGCCGGCCTCGCCGTACTCGCCGTCCCCACCGCACTGCTCGGCCTGGACGTCACCGTCCTCTATCTCGCCCTCCCCGCCCTCGCCGCCGACCTGCACCCCAGCGCCACCCAATCCCTGTGGATCATGGACGCGTACGGCTTCCTCATCGCCGGGTTCCTCGTCACCATGGGCACGTTGGGCGACCGCCTCGGCCGCCGCCGGCTGCTCCTCGCCGGCGCCGCCGCCTTCGGCACCGCGTCCGTGGCCGCCGCGTACGCGCCCAGCGCCGAGGCGCTGATCGCCGCGCGGGCCGTGCTCGGGGTCGCCGGGGCGACGCTCATGCCGTCGACGCTGGCGCTGATCAGCAACATGTTCGCCGACGCCCGCCAGCGGGCGCTCGCCATCGGCGTCTGGGCGACCATGTTCGCGCTGGGCATGGCCGCCGGGCCGCTGGTCGGCGGGGCGCTGCTGGAGCGGTTCTGGTGGGGTTCGGCGTTCCTGGTCGCCGTGCCGATGGTCGCGGTGGTGCTGGTCGCGGCGCCGCTGCTGCTGCCCGAGTACCGGGCGCGTCCGGACGGCCCGTTCGACCTCGTGAGCGTCGCGCTCTCGCTCGGCGCGATCCTGCCGGTGGTCTACGCGGTCAAACACGTCGCGGCGGCGGGCGCCGGCGGGCTGGGCGGCGCCACCGGTCCCGCGCTGGCGGCCGGCGCGGCCTGCGGCGTCTGGTTCGTACGACGGCAGCGCACGCTCGCCGCGCCGCTGCTGGACCTGCGGCTGTTCGCCGAGCGGACGTTCACGGTGGCGCTCGGGCTGCTGCTGGCCGGGCTCGTCGGCGTCGGCGGCGTGATGTATCTGGTCACGCAGCACCTGCAGCTGGTGGAGGGCATGACGCCGCTGGCCGCGGGGGTGTGGATGGGCCCGCCGGCACTGATGATGTTCGTCGCGGCGATCGGGGCGCCGCTGCTCGCCCGCCGGTTCCGGCCGGGGTACGTCGTCGGGGCGACGCTCGGCGTGTCCACGGTCGGGTACGGGCTGCTCGCCACCGTCGACCGCACCGACGGCGCCGCCCCCGTCGTCGCCGGCTTCGCGCTCGTCTACCTGGGGCTCGGCGCCCTCGCCGCGCTGGGCACGGACCTGGTCGTCGGGTCGGCGCCGCCGGCGCGGGCGGGGTCGGCGTCGGCGCTGTCGGAGACGGTGCAGGAGCTGGGTCTCGCGGTGGGCGTCGCGGTGCTGGGGAGCGTCACGACGGTGGTGTACCGGGCGCGGATGGAGGGGTGGATCCCGGCCGGGCTGCCGGACGGTGCGCGGGAGGCGGCCGGCGACGGCCTTCCGGCGGCGGCCGGGGCGGCGGCGGAGCTGCCGGAGGGGGTGCTGCGGCGGTCGGAGGAGGCGTTCGTCGCGGGGTTGAACGTGGCCACGGGGATCGCGGGGGCGGCGGTGGCGGTGCTCGCGGTGGTGGCGGCGGTCGCGCTGCGCGGGATCGGCCCGACGGGGGCGGGGGACGCGGGGCCGGACGCTGACGCAGCGACGGAGGCGGAGACGGAGGCGGAGGCGAAGGCCGAGCGGGGCGGGTGACCCCGGGCGGCCGACGCGGGCGGGCCGTCCGGCGGCCGGCGGTACGCACCGGAGCCCCCGGCCCGTACGCCGAACGCCGCCGCGGCCCGCCCCTGGCTACCCTGGTCGCACCGACGACCCCGACGGGAGGCCCGCACCGTGGAGCAGGGCGTGACGCGCCGCAAGGCCGAACCCGTCACCGACGGCCGCCGCGCCCGCGGCCTCCGCCGCCGGGCGGAGATCATCGAGGCCACACTCCGCGTCGTCCAGCGCGACGGCGCCGGCGGCGTCACGCACCGCACCGTCGCCCGCGAGGCGGACGTGCCCACCAGCCTCACCGCGTACTACTTCGCCACCCTCGACGACCTTCTGGTCGCCGCGCTGTCGACGGTCGCCGACGAGTACACGCACCAGCTGGACGAGATCATCGAGGGCGAAGGAGACGACCTCGACGGCCTTGCCGCCCTCGTCGCCTCCGCGGGCGGCGACGGCCGCAAGCGCGCGCTCGCCGAACGCGAGCTGTCCACGCTGGCCGCCCGCCGCCCCGCCCTCCGCCCCGTCGCGCGGCGGTGGCGGGACGTCGTGGCCCGGATCGGCGCGCGGCACACCTCCGACCCGAGGGCGGTCGACGCGCTCGTCGCCGCGACCGACGGCCTGTGCGCGGACATCCTGCTCACCGACGCCCGCCCGGACGTACGCCGCATCCGCGCCGTGCTCGCCCACAGCCTGCGGACGGACGAGGACTGACGGACCCGGAGGGCAGGGCCGGGGAGGGAGCGGGCGGGGGTGCTGCTCCCCGCTAGCCGGCGGGCTCCGCGGGCAGGCGGTCGGCGATGGCCTGAACGGCGGCCAGCACGGCGGCGAAGCCGTTGGTGACCTTGGTTTCGATCGCGCCCACCTTGGTTTCGATCGCGCCCACCGTGGTTTCGAGCGCGCCCACCTTGGTTTCGAGCGCGCCCAGCCTCTGGCCCTGCTCCAACTGCGTCTCCCGCAGCGCCTGCAGCACCTGCTTGTGCGCCCGCAGCTCCGACTTGAACTCCGCCACGTCCCGATCGTTTATCGCGACGACCGCCCTCGTGGTGGTCAGGTGCTCGCGGAGGGCATCCATCTCGGCCTCCAGGGCCTCGATGCGGCGACGGAACTCGTCGGTCTCACTCATACGGCCCAGCGTATCTGACCTGCACCGATGCAGGGTCGTTTCTCCTCCGCACCCCTTCGAGGGAGTCAGATCACGCCGTCGAGGTCCTGCAGCAGCCGGGTCCTGGAGCGGGCGCCGACCACGGAGCGGACGGGCTCGCCGCCCTGGAAGACCAGCAGCGTGGGCACCGCGAGGACGCCGTGGGCGACCGTCGTCTCCGGGTTGTGGTCGACGTCGAGGCGTACGGCCTTCACCCGGTCGCCCAGTTCGGCGGCGAGCGCGCCGAGGACGGGCGTGAGCTGCTTGCACGACGGGCACCACGCGGCGGTGAACTGCACCAGCACCGGCACGTCCGCGCGCAGCACCTCCGCGGTGAACGTCTCGTCGGTGACGTACGGAACGTCACCCGTCGTCTGCGTCGTCGTCATGTGCGCTCTCCCTTCAGCCGCCGCACAGCGGCACGTCTCCACGGTCGCCGCCCGCCCCGCCCGCACCGCACGGCGGCGGCATCGCCTCCGCGCGTGCCAGCTGCGCGGTCAGGTGGTCGCGTGCCGCCCGCAGTTCGGCCATCAGCTCGTCGAGTTCGGCGATCTTCCTGCGGTACACCGCGCGCGAGTCGGGGCAGGAGTCGCCCGCCGGGTGGCCGGCGCGCAGGCACTCCACGAAGGGCCGGGTGTCCTCCAGCTCGAAGCCGAAGTCCTGCAGCGTGCGGATCTGCGCCACGAGCCGCAGGGCGTCGTCGCCGTACACGCGGTGGCCGTTGGCGCCGCGGTCGGCGGCGGGCAGCAGCCCGCGCGACTCGTAGTAGCGCAGGGTCCGCGTGCTGACCCCGGCTCTCGCGGCGAGTTCCCCGATGCGCATACGGCCGACGTTAGACGTTGAGGCCGACGTCAGGACAAGCGCGGGACGCGCGCGCTACGCCTCCGGCCGGCGGGCGAGGACGTACGCGCGCGTCGTCTCGGGCTCCTGCGGGTAGTGGGCGCGCTCCAGCGTAGCCTCTGTCTCGAAGCCGGCCGTCTCCAGCAGGCCGGCGACCGCCGACGGGAGCAGGAAGCGGAAGTCCACGTCCACCGGGTGCCCCCACCAGTCGTCCAGGTGCCGCACCTCGGTGCCGGCGTGGAACGAGACCAGCAGCCGGCCGCCGGGCCGCAGCACGCGCCGCGCCTCGGCGAACGCGGGCGCCAGCTCGTCCGGTTCGAGGTGGATCACCGAGTACAGCGCGACCGCGGCGCCGAACTCGCCGTCCGCCGCCGGCAGCCGCAGCAGGTCACCCTCGCGGAACTCCGCCTCGGGGTGCTCCCGCCGGGCGAGGGCGACCATGCCCGGCGACAGGTCGACCCCGACCGCCCGCGCCCCGCGCGCCGCGAGCCACCCCGTGACGTGCCCGGGGCCGCAGCCCAGGTCGGCGACCGGGGCGCCGTCCTCGGTCTGCTCCAGGAGCGCGGCGAGCAGCGCCCGGTCCAGCGGCTTGTGCGCCAGCTCGCCGCCGACGGTGTCGAGGTACGTCTCCGCCACGGTGTCGTAGCTGCTCCGCACCGCCCGCCGCGCGTCGTTCCCCGTCGTCCCGGTCATGGCGTACAGCCTCCCACGCGGCTACGACATCCCGCGCGGCCCGCCGCGTTCAGGCGCGGGCCGGGACCGCCGCCTCGGTCGCGTCGTCGGGCAGCGGCATCGAGTCCATGAACGAGCTGACCGAGAACACCGCCCGCCCCGCCCCCGGCGGCCCGTATCCGGGCGGGGACGCCAGCCCGTGGGTGTCCAGGGCGTCCTGGTACGTCTCCAGCAGCCGGATGTGGTACTCCAGCGGCGCACCCTCGGGGTTGGCCTTGCCCAGCGGCGTCGTCGGCTCCGGGCACCAGGTGGTGAACCGGGGCACGACCCCGTGCGACATGAAGAAGTCGAGCCCTTCGCGGGTGGACGCGATGGCCTCGTCGACCGTCGTGAAGCCGAACGGCTCGGCCATCTCCACGCCGGCGACGAAGTTGGGGATGACGTTCGCCGGGCCGAAGACGTCGGCGGAGTCGAGGATGCGGCGGTGCCACTCGTCGCGGCCGACGTAGCGCTCCTTGCCGGGGCAGTACAGCTCGAAGAGCCGGCGGTCCCACACCTCGAAGTTGGGGTGGTAGATCTGCGCGCCGTGGTCGCGGAAGCGCTGCACGTCGGCCTTCGGCAGCGCCTGGGCGACGACCTTGCCGATCCAGCGGCCCGGGAAGCGCTCCTCGATGGCCTCGGCGTACTGGCCGTAGAAGTCGGCCTCGTCCTTGCCGCCGACGTGGCGGGTGACGGCGCCGCCGGTGAGGGTGTACGCGGTGGAGGTCTTCGCGGTGTCGTACCGGTTGATGATCTCCAGCGCCTCCAGCACCTCCTCCACCGGCTTGACGCCCGTGTACGGGCGGCCGGCGGCCTTGTGCTGGCGCCAGTTGTGGTTGATGTCGCAGTACTGGCACTCCTCCTTGGCGCCGAAGTACTGGCAGACACGGAAGACCGTGAGGTAGATCAGGTAGCCCCACTGGATGGTGGGCGCCACCTCCATGACGGACTTGCCGTTGGCGAGCGTGTGCCGGTAGTAGTCCGGCATCGGCGGCAGGCCGACGTCGGCGATGCGGGCGCCGTCGAGGTAGAGGCCGAGGGCGCCGTCGTCGCCGGGCTTGACGCGGTACGGGGACGAGGGGTTGACCCGTACGGAGACGACGGTGCGGCGCAGGTCGTACGGGCCGCCGGTGAGGACGACCTCCTCCGGCGGGCGGTTGAGGGCGGCGGCTCCCAGCTCGGGGAGCGTGCCGTGGTCGAAGGAGAAGATGAAGTACGACTTCGGCTTCACCTCGCCGGAGCCGTCCTCGCCCGCGCCGCTGAGCGCGGAGTCGTCGAAGGCCATCCCGCCCCGCAGCAGGTCCTCCTTGATCACGGCTTCCCGGGGCACGTGCGGGAAGCGGGCCATGAGGCCCTCGACCAGGTCGGTCCGGCTGCGGCTCGCTGCGGTGTCGGTGTCCATGTACTTGCTCCCTCCGGGCGTCCGTGGCGGAGCGACGCCGCACCCTCCATTGAACACGTGCGCCCGCCCGCGCCGGGCGGCGGGGCGCGGGCGCGCCGTTCAGCGCGGGCCGGCGGGCGCGTCCGGGGCGGCCTCGAACGCGGGGCCCTGAGCAGCCGGTACGGGGCGTACGGCCACCGCGTCGACCTCGCAGAGCATCTCCGGCAGGGCCGGCGGCGCCACCCCGACGAGGGTCTGCGCGGGCAGTGAATCGCCCCACACCCGGCGTAGCCCGGCGAGGACGGCGGCCAGCCGCTCGCGGTCGTGGCCGACGACGTACGTGCCGAGGCGCACGACGGCGTACGGGCCATGGGGGCGGGTCCTTTCAGGTGAATCCGGGTGAGGGGGTGAGGGGTGCGCGGGTACGGGGCGGGGCCGGCGGGCTCACGGCGTCCCGGTCGGTGCGGCGGCGGGCGCGGTTGCGGGCGCGGCGGCACGCGGCCCGGAATCTCCTCCCTCCCGGCCCGGCCGGCCCGTATCCGAAGAGTTCCGTCAGCCGTCGGCGAGCCAGCGCCGCAGCCTCCCGGGCGGCCCGCCACCGGGGCCCTGCCGCCGGATCTCCGTGCAGCGGAATACCTCCGTCCGGGCCCTCGACGGCGGCGACGACGTCCATGAGCGTGATCCGCGCGAGCGGCCGGGCGAGCCGGAAGCCGCCGCGCGGCCCGGACTGGGTATCCAGAATTACCAACGCAAGCAGGAGAGCTGCGAAGCCGTGGATACGTACAGCAGACCGTCGGACATCTCGACTTAACGCCCAAGACGGTAACTTTTCAGCACAGCTGACTTTCGCGGCACACACTCAAATGGCGGATCAAATCCGGATACTCCGGCTACTGTTCTCCTCAAGTCGCAATAGCTAGAGGGGAGTAGTGCGCAAATGGGGCCGATGAAGAAGATCCCGGGACAGCGCAGTCCTGTGGAGTGTGCGCGCGCCTTGGACCAGGCACTTGAGGCCCAGCGGGCCCGGACCGCGCTCGTCCGGGCGGTCCGGAACGGGGAGGTGGACTGCGTGCAGGCGCTGGAGCGGGCGGCGCGGGACGCCCTGGCCGGGGACATGCTGGCCAAGGACTTCCTGCTGGCGCTGCCGGGCGTGGGTCCGGCGCAGACCGCGAAGCTGATGACGCAGCTGGGGCTGTCGGACGGCCGCAGGCTGCGCAGCCTCGCGCCGGGCCAGCGGGAGCTGATCGGCGCGGCGGTACGGAGCTGACCCCGCCGGGGGCGGGGGTGCGGAAGGCGCGAGCCGCGGACGGCCTCCCGCCGGGGGCGGGCCGCGCGGCCCGGAGGTCCCCGGGGGCAGCGGACCGGGCACGGAGAACCGGGCACGGACGACCGGAGACGGAAGTCGGCCGTGGCATTCGGCGCGGGGCCGGGGGTCGGGGCCGGGCCGTGGACCGGGACCGGGGCGGTAGGGGTAGGGGCGGGGTTCGGGTCGGCCAGAGCGTGGACCAGGGCCGAAGTCGGGCCGGGCCGTGGACCGGAACCGGGGTCGGGCCGGGTCGTGGGCCGGGGATCGTGTCGTATGGACCGGGCGCAGGGCTGCGGGCCGCGACGCACACACGCTTCCCCACACTCCCGCCCCAGGGTAGGCCGCCACTCTGACAAGCACCGCTCAGCGGGTGTCGGGGTGGCCCACCGCGGCACCTGGCGGCCGACAGGCAAGCCTACGAAGCGACCCGCCCGGGCCCGCCGCTGAGGCGGCAGGCCGGAGAGCCGGGCCGCCGGCTCGGCCGGCACGCCCCCGCGCCCGGGGCCGCCGCTAGGCGTGCGGGCCCACCGTCACCGGGCCCACCGTCAGCTCCGCCCGGCCCTCCATGATCTCCCCCAGCCGCTCCACCTCCCCCTCCAGCGCCCGCCTGCGCGCCGTCGGCAGCCGGTCGAGCGGCTCGACGGTCACCGCGATCCGGCGGCCCGAGCGGCGCTGGTGCCACACGCCCGCCGCCTCGCCGTCGACCAGCAGCACCGGGAAGTTGCCCGCCTGGCCGCCGGCGAGGGCGCGCTCGTAGGCCTGCCCGGGAAAGAGCAGTTCGCGGGGGCGGCAGGCGATGGCGTACGCGTCGAAGTACGGCAGCAGCCGCACCCCGCGCGCCTGCTCGGCCGGCGCCGCCGGCACCGCCGTGTCCCCCGCCACCACCCACGACGGCACCCCGGCCAGCTCCACCGGCTCGATCGCGTCCGCCTTCGCCTGCGCCGCGAACAGGTCCCGGGCCCAGCCGGCCGGGGCGGCCAGCCAGCGGGCGAAGTCCTGCGGGGTGGCGGGGCCGTAGGCGTGCAGGTAGCGGCGTACGAGCGCGCCGAGCGCCGCGTCCGGCGGCGCGGGGGCGAAGCCCGGCAGCCAGCGCTGCGGGCTCGTGTACGTGACCTTCCGGCCGCGGTTCGGGCCGAAGCACAGGGCGCCGCGGTGGGAGGCCAGCGCGGTGGCCGCCCGCCAGCGCGGCCACGTCGACTGGAACGCCTCCATCACCGGGTCCGCCGCCCACGACCCGGCGCGCTCGGCGATGGCGTCGGTCAGCTCGTCGACCGTCAGCTCCGCGTCGGCGAGGGCGTCGGCCGCGGCGGCGACGACGGCGTCGGCCTGGTCGGGGGTGAGCAGGCCGAGGGTGCCGCCGCCGTTGCCGGAGCCGGCGGGCAGCGCGCCGAGGGCGCCGGTCCACAGCGGCAGGTCGGCGGCGGGGAGGAGGTGGACGGTGCCGCGGGGGCCGAAGGTCTTGACGACGGTGCGGTCGTCCCAGAGCGCACGGCGTACGTCGGCGCGGGTGGCGCCGGCGATGCGCATGCCGACGGAGAGTTCGGCGGCGGAGAGCACCTGGGCCTGGGCACCGCAGAGGGCGCGGAGGACGGCGGCGGGGGTGCCGTCGGGCAGCTCGCGGACCCCCGCGGAGCCGCCGGCCGCGTCCCGTTCCACCGCGGAGCCGGTACGGCGCCCGGAGCCCGCGCCCGCGGCGCCCTCCGCCGGCGCCGGCGGCGCCAGCCCGCTGCGGGCCAGCCGCCTTGCGCTGGCCTGCTCCCACGTCATCGTCCGCGCGCCCATCCGCCGCCCTCCTCGCCGTCACCGCTCCGTCCGGGAAACCGACCGTAGAACGCCTTCCGGTCAGCCTCTGTCCGCAACCCCCTACGGGACCGCACGAACCGCCCTCTACCACCGGCCTCACCCCCACGCGGCCGTTTCCCGCGGAATCGGCCCGGGCGGACCCGGCCCGCAGCAGACTGGGGCACGGGTCGGCGCTCGGGGCGGCGGCACGGCCGAGGAGGTGTTCGCCGATGGCATGTGGCTGGTGGAACTCGCGCCGGTGCCGGACCCGGCGCTGCTGGCGCCCGCCGCGGCCGTGCCGCTGCGGCGCGCCGACGAGGCCGCCCGTACACAACCGGAGGTGCTCGGCGGGCGGCGGGCGGGCGCGCACCTGCCGCCGCTGAAAGCGCCCCGCGAAGGCACCGCCCGCCGCGCTACTCCAGCACCGCGGTCGCCTCGACCTCCACCAGCAGGTCCGGCTCCCCCAGGGCCGCCACCCCGAGCAGGGTGATCGGCTTGACCGGGTCGACGCCGAGCTTCGCCGCCGCCCGGTTCACCCCCTCGCCCAGCAGCGGCATCTTCTCGGGGCTCCAGTCGACGACGTACACGGTCAGCTTCGCCACGTCGGCGAAGGAGCCGCCGACCCCGGCCAGGGCGGTGGCGACATTGAGGTAGCTCTGCTCGACCTGCGCGGCCAGGTCGCCCTCGCCCACGGGCCGGCCGTCGGCGTCGCGGGCGACCTGGCCCGCGAGGAACACCAGCCGCGACCCGGTGGCGACCGACAGCTGCCGGTAGACCTCCGGCTTCGGCAGCCCTTCGGGGTTGACCAATGTGACTGCCATGAACGGCACCTTCCTCTCGCCTCGCCTCACGCCGCACTATACATAACAGCGTTATGTATAGTGCGGGCCATGGCGCGGACGAAGGACCCGGCGGTGCGTTCCCTGCTGCTCGAACGGGCCGCGCAGATGCTCCGTACGAGGGAGCCCGTCACGCTCCGCACCCTGGTCGCCGGCACGGGCGTCTCCACGATGGCCGTCTACACCTACTTCGGCGGGCTCGACGGGCTGTGGCGGGCGCTGCGGCAGGAGGGCTTCGCCCGGCTGGCGGCCCGGCTCGCGGCCGTCGACACGACCGCGGACGCCGTGCGCGACCTCGCCGCGCTGGGAGCCGCGTACCTGGTCAACGCGGTGGAGAACCCCGACCTCTACCGGATCATGTTCGACGCAGGCTTCGACCTCGACGACCCCGGCGCCGCCGACGAGACCCTGCACAGCCTCGTCCGCACCGTCGAACGCGCCACCGCCGACGGGCGCTTCGCCGCCGGGACCGACCCGCTGGAGCTGGCGACGCAGAGCTGGGCCGCCGGCCACGGGTTCGCGTCGCTCGTCACCGCGGGCCCCCTGCCGTACGCGGCGCTCGCCCACGGCGTGCCCCTGCTGACGGCGCTGTTCACGGCCGCGGGCGACGAGCCGGGCCGGTGCCGCGCGTCGGTCGCGCGCGGCTGGGCCGAGCTGCCGGCCACGGCTCCGTGACGGTACGCCCCCCGTCCGTACGCCCAGGGCCCGCACGCCCCCCGTCTGTACACTCGGCACACTCCGCGCGCGTACGCGCGCCCGAACGCCCCGCCGCGCCTACTCCGGGCACTGCGTGCCGCGCGGCAGCTGGTACGGCGCCGAGATGCGGTATGTGCCCGGGCGCGGGGCGTGCAGGCGGGTCCAGTCGCCGGCCTTCGTCACGCAGCCCTCCGGGTTCACGTACAGCTGCCCGCTCTCCGACCACTCCCGGACCCCGTCGACGTCCGGGTCGTCCGAGCCGTCGTCGTCCAGCACCTGCGGCGCCTCGACGCCCTCGCCGTCCTCGTCGACGAGCCCGAGCCACGGCGAGAACGGCACCCGCACCAGCACAGGGCCCGCGTACTTCACGTCGATGACCAGCTCGCCCTCGTCCGCCCGCCGCACCTCCGCGGGCGCCTCGACCAGCGGCGTGGGGTTGTTGACCCGGAACAGCCGCCAGTTGGCGTCCGCCCAGATCTCGGTCAGGTACGGCTGGCCCTGGGCGACGATCTCCGCCTCCTCGTGCGCCCCGGTGTCCGGCCGGTCCTCCACCGGCAGCACCACGTACCGCACCGCCCAGTGCTTCAGCCAGCCGCGGTACGTCTCCGGGGTGAGGCTGCCGTCGTAGAAGATCTCGTGCCGGTCCAGGTCCGCCTGCCGGTTCCAGCCGCGGGCCAGGCTCACGTACGGCGCGAGCGCCGACGCCTCCCGGTGGCTGCGCACCGGCACCACCTCGACCCGGCCCGCCTCCGCGTCCACCTGCCGCAGCTGGTCCACCAGCGGCGCCAGCTCGCGCGTCCAGGCCGCGTCCGGGCTGGTGAGCACGAGGTCGACGACGGGCTTGACGACCGTCCAGACGGTGATGGCCGCGAACGCCAGATACACCGCGGCCACCGAGCGCAGCAGCCGCGGCGCGGCCGGCCGCGTCCCCGACTGCGCGATGACCAGCAGCACCGTGCCGCCGAAGATCAGCGCCAGCCGCTCGACGTTGCTCCCGATCGGCGAGGGGATGACCCAGCAGGCGAGGGTGCCGAGGAAGTACACCGCGGCGCCGATACGGACCGTGCGCCACGACTCGGGCGCCATCAGCCAGATCAGCGCGGCGGTGATCATCGGCGCCACCGCGGAGATCCACGGCATCGGCTGCGTCCCCTGGAACGGGAACAGCCAGGTGGACAGCGCGACGACCACCGGCGGCGCCAGCCCGAGCAGATACGCCTCGGTGCGCCGCTTCTGCAGGAACAGCACGCCGGCGACCAGCCCGACGAACAGCCCGGCCACCGGGCTCGCCGCCGTCGCCAGCATGGTGGACAGCACGACCGCGGTCCCCCGCCAGCCGCCCACGCGCCGCCGGCCCTTCCCGGCGCCACCGGCCCCGTCGTCCCCCTCGTCCTCGTCGTCGCGGTCACCCGGGAAGACCAGCGCGATCGCGACCAGCCCGAAGAGCAGCCCCAGCCCGAACGTGACGCGGCCCGAGGCCGCGTTGCCCAGCAGCGCCAGGGCGCCCCACAGCGACGGCACCAGCGGCCGCGGCACCTGCCGGCAGCGGGCGAGGATCAGCGCCAGCACGCCGGCGGACAGCGTGCCGGCGAGCACCATCGTCGTGCGCACGCCGAGCACGGCCATCAGATAGGGCGAGATGACGCTGTACGAGACGGGGTGGAGGCCGCCGTACCAGGCGAAGTTGTACGCCGTGGAGGGGTGGCGGCCCGCGAACTCGGCCCAGGCGTCCTGCGCCGCCAGGTCGCCGCCCTCGTTGGCGAGGAGCAGCAGCCAGAGGATGTGCAGGACGCCGGCGGTGACGAGCGTGGTGAGCACGGGGCGCTGGGCGAGCCAGCGCAGCAGGTCACGGAGCTGGTCGGGCAGAGGGCGGGAGCCGGGCAGAGCGGCGCGCAGCCGGTCGCCGAACGGGCGACGGGCGGTGGCGGGGCCGGTGGGAGCGGGAGCCCCGGTGCCGGTCGCCGGGTCCGTACGGGCCGGGGCGCCGCCGGGGCCAGCCAGGCCCGCACCGGCGCCGGTGCCGGCAGTGCCGGCACCGTCACCGCCGCGTACGGCGCCACCGCCGTCGTCGTCCCGTCCCACGTCCGTATTGTCCCCACCGCCGCCGTCGCCCGCCGCGCCGGAAGCACCCTTCGGGCCGCCGCTCTCCGCAGGGTCCGCGGACGCGGGCGCGGGCACGGCCGCGTCGGCGGCGGCTCCCGCGGCGTCTCCCGAAGCTGCTCGGCCGCCGGCCGCGGCCTCGCGGTCCGGCTGCACGGTGGTCACTGCGACGACTCCCCGTCTTCCCTCGACGTCCCCCGGGGGCGGTGCCAGCGACGCTAGCACGGGCGTACGACACCCCCGGCGGCTAACCGAGCCTGGTGAGCTTCGCCCCGGTACCAGGCTCCGACAAGTCCTCCGCCAGCGCCACGGGCACCCGCACTTCGCCCTGGCCGGAGCCCATCGTCAGCATCCCGGCCACGTCACCCTTCGCACCCTCGTGCGGCACCTCTCCGGAGCGTCCCGGGCCGAGTTCCAGGCGGACCTTCAGCCCGCCCCAGCCCGGCGCCACGACGTCCTTCGCCGCCACCACCGGCGTCGTACCGCCGAGGCCGTCGTCGATCTCGCCGACGACGTCGCCCTTCTTCACGACGGTCATGTCGGTGAGCGCCTCCTCGCCCGCCGCCATCAGCTGCCGGCCGTACTCCATCGCGGTCGGCAACTGCGGCACCGCGTACTGCCCGAGGACCGCGCCGACGATCAACTGCTCCTCCCCCGCGGCCTCCTTCTCGGTGGCGAAGAGGAAGTTGCCGCCGGCCTTGGTGGTCGAGCCGACCTTGATGCCGATGCCGTGCACCGGAACCATCTTGTTGCTGTTGTCGTGGTCGTCGCCGCGGCTGTCGGTGTAGACGGGCATGGCGACGATCTGCTTGAACAGCGGGTCTTTCATCACGACCTTGCCGAGGAGCACCTGGTCCTCGGCGGTGGAGACGGTGGAGTCCTTCAGGCCGCTGGGGTCGGTGTAGGTGGTGCCGTCCATGCCCAGCTCCCGGGCGGTCTTGTTCATCTCGTCCACGAACGCCTGCATGTCGCCGTCCGAGTGCCAGCGGGCGAGCAGTCGGGCGACGTTGTTGGCGGACGCGATGAGGAGGGCCTGCAGGGCCTCCTTCTGGCTCAGCTCCGAGTCCGGGTCCAGCTCGACGGTCGTCTCGCCCTCGGAGCTGAGGGCGGCCTCCTCGACGGCGGTGTCGTCGACGGGGATGGAGGCGCCGTCGCCGCCGGGCTTCATCGGGTGGTCGCGCAGGATGATGTACGCGGTCATGACCTTGGCGACGCTGCCGATCGGGACCGGCTTCTGCTTCCCGTACGAGCCGAGGGTGCCGAGCCCGGCGACGTCCATCGACGCCTGGCCCTCGTCGGGCCAGGGCATCTCGGGGGTGCCGCCCTCGAAGGTGTAGCCGGGGGCGGCGGTGAGAGTGAGGGACGTGGCGGGCAGCGGGCGGACCAGTTGGACCACGCCGAGGACGATCGCGAGCAGGACGACCAGCGGCGTCCAGATCTTCACGCGCCGTACGAGGGTACGGGCGAAGGTCTCGGGCGGGGGCGGGGTGTTGGTCAGCTCGGCGAGCAGGTCGAGCGGGCGCTTCTCCTCGTACGGCGGGAGCGGCTGCTGCTGGGTCCGCTCCCGGCCGGGCGGCGTCGCGGGCCGGTCGGCGGCCGCCGCCGGCGGCGCGGGGTTCGCCGGCGG
>NZ_BAAAPF010000024.1:0-41606 GCF_039531005.1 Streptomyces synnematoformans | reverse complement strand
GCGAGCCCGGTTCTGAGGGGGACCCGGCGCAGCGATGCGCCGGGTCTACCCGACACCCCGACCGGCTGGAGCTGGCCGCCGCTGCCGCCGCCGAGGCCGGCCTGGAGGTCTGGTTCTCGCCCTATCCGCTGGAGCTGGACCCGGAGCAGATCCTCACCCTCTTCCGCGACTGCGCCGAGCGGGCGGAACGGCTCCGGCGGCAGGGGGCCGCGGTCGTGTTCGTCGCGGGGGTCGAGCTGAGCGTCATGAACCGCGGGTTCCTGCCCGGCGGGAGCCCCGAGGAGCGCGTCGCGCAGCTCATGAGCCGGCCCGAGCGGCGCGCGGAAGCGATGCGCGCGCTGGGCGTACGCCTCAACGCCTTCCTCCGCGACGCCGCCGCCACCGTCCGCGAGCGTTTCCAGGGCAGGCTCACCTACGCATCCATCCAGTTCGAGCAGGTCGACTGGACTCCCTTCGACGTGGTGACGTACGAACTGATCCGCTCCGCCGAGGTCGCCGACCGGTTCCGGGACGCGGTACGCACCCTGGCCCGCGGCCCGAAACCACTCGCCATCACCGGGTTCGGCACCGCCGCCTACCGCGGCGCGGGTGACCGCGGTGGGCGGGTGCTCGACGTGGTCGAGTACGACCCGGAGACCAGGGCCCCGGTGCGGCTGAACGGCGTGTACGAGCGTGACGAGGCCGGCCAGGCCGCATACCTCCGCGAACTGCTGGAGATCTTCGAGACCGAGGGCGTGGACAGCGCGTTCGTGTTCCTGTTCGCCCTGCCCGGCTACCCGCACCGTCCGGACGGCGACCCCCGGGACGATCTGGACCGGGCCGGCCTGGGCATCGTCAAACTCCTCGAAGGGCGCCGCGGACAGACCTACCCCGACATGGACTGGGAACCCAAGGCCGCCTTCGCGGCGGTGGCAGACCGGTATCGCCGGTGACGGAGCCGCCCCGCGGCCGCCGCGGAAACCCGCCAGCCTGCCCGCCCCGTCGGCGTGTCAGTGCCGCCCGCTACCGTTCCGGGCACGACGTACGAGCCGGGAGGGCACTGGTGGCTGGTGGGCCGATCGATCTGATTCAACTGGCGGGCGAGGGCAGTAGCGTCATCCTCCGGATCACCGGGATGAAGCACCTGGAAGAGTCGGGTCCGGTCGGTGTGCTGGAGGGAGAGATCCTCGTCGACACGGCCTTCGTGCAGGGGCGGACCCCGATCACGGTGTCGCCTGAGGACCTGCGGGAGTGGCAGGAGGCCCTGGACGCGCTCGACGCGGGCCATGACATCGCCTGGCGCGAGCACCTGAGCGGGCCGGAGGTGTTCATCGAGCGCGCCGACGAGGACGCGTACGCCCAGGTCACGGTCAGGGACCGCGCGGAGTCCCCGACGTCGGTGACGGTCACCGTCCCGCTGGCCGACGCCTGGTTCGACGACGCCTACCGCCGCCTGGACCTGACGTGGCGCACCTGGCCGATAGCCGAGGACTGACCACGCGCCACCGTCTCCCCGGGAGGTCCCGACGGTCCCGGTCGTACGACCGGGACCGTCAGCGGTCCGCGTACTCTCCCGGGACGACCACCGAGACCACCGCTCCACCGAAGGCGGCGACCGCCCGCCACGCCGTATGAAGGCGGTGCCGCGTCGCACGGGATTTCCCCGACGTCCCCGTCAGGAGCTCGGACGGTGACGGGGGCGGCGGTCGGGGTTGGCCGGGGTTGCCGCCGACGTTGCCGCCAGTTCTCGGCTGGAGGTCTCCACCATGGCGCGCACCATCTCGTCCGCGGACCGTCCGGCGGGCCGGCACAGGGAGTCGAGGCTGTAGCCGTTCGGCGCGAGCCGCAGGAGGGTGTCGGCGATGCGTTGGCGCTGTTGCGCGAAAGTCGCGTGGTGCTCGGCGCGGTCGGCGGTGCCGTCGGTGGCGCGGTCGTCACGGGCGGGCCGTGGCGCCTGTTCTGCCGTGCGGGTGTCGAGGGGGTCCTTGGCACCGACGGCGGACAGGACCTCGCGGAAGGTCTCGGCTTCGGACCGCCCGAGAGCTGCCAGTGTGGTCGCCAGATCGTCGGTGACCGGTGCCTCACGAAGCCGGCGTGCTTCCTTGAGATAGCGGTCGAGGAGGAGGTGGAGGAACGAGCCGGCCGGCGGAGGGGTCTGGTCCATGGCGTCCAGGACGGCGTTGAGCCAGTCGACCATGCGCCGGCCCGCGAGGCCGAGTTCGTCCCAGCACTCGGCCCGCAGACTCTCGGCCAGGTAGTGGGCCCGTGCGAAGGCTTTGCGGCTCGCGGTCATGGGTCGTGGGGCATCCAGCGGACCGTACGTGTCCCGCAGCCGGGAAGCGTGTTGTTCCGCGAGGGAGCACAGCAGAGCCAGGTGGACGTAGACGTGGAAGGCCGCCATGACGCGGTGGACGTCCCAGCGGTTGTTCCCGTCGACGCCCGGGACGTTCCACAGCGATACGACGCGGGAGACGTCGCCGGGGGCGTTCGGGGAATCGTCGAGGTCTCGGGTGAGCATGGAGTGGGCGTGGCGGAAGTCGTACAGCTTCTGGTGCAGCGCCTCGTGGAGCAGGTGCTCGGCCACCCACCAGGGGTTCTGGAGGAGTTTGCGGTTCAGGAAGATGATGCCCACCACGGTGAACTGGGACGACGACGACTTGCCCGCCCACGCGTCCGTCCCGGGGGTGAGCCCGATCAGGTGAGTGTGGCTCAGGGCGCCGCGGGAGGTCAGCGGCAGGAGTTCGTCCAGGAGTCGGCAGCCCTGGCGCAGCACCGCGAGATCGCTTTCGCTTGGCTGGGCCAGCTCGGCACCGAACTGCTGCTCGATGAAGCGCGTGAACGTATGCCCGGCAAATCCACGGTCCTGGTCGGGAGACCAGATCCAGGGAGTACGGGACGGGTCGCCGAGCCACCGCGCGCCGGCAGACTCGCCCTGCAGCGGTCCGTTGGCGGCGCCGGCCTCCACGTGCTGCGCGATGGTTTCGAGCACATGGGCGGCCGATTGCGGTGACAGCGATTTCCGCCGGGGCCCGACGACCTCGGGAGTCAGCAGTTGCTGAACAGCCCGGCGCAGGAGCGGGTCCCCGAGCGTACGGTATTCAAGGTGAGGCGTGGCGTGCTGGAGCGCTGTCAGCAGATGACGGGCGGCGGGCACCGAAACGCAGAGGCTCTCAAGCCGGCGTTTGAACGCGCGGTGCATCTGTTCACGCACGTAGCCGCTGTCGCCAAACGGCTTGCGTGACAGCACCGCGTCGAATGTGGTCAAGTCCATCTCTCGCCTTTCTGCCTCTGCTCTGCCGTCCCGGCACCCACCTGTGCGTCGTACGCCGCCCCCGTACCGGTTCGCCGATGCCGCTCGCACCGCACCGCACCGAGAAGTAGTGCGGCACGAGCAAGGGCGCTACTCGTCAAGTTCGCCCATGTCCACGACGTCGGGCTCATCGTCGTCGTCGTGGTGGTGATGGTGGCCGCCGGCCTCCCGGAACGCGGAGGTCGCGTTGTGATTGGCCTGCATCTCGTTGATCTCCTCCTCGGTCACCTTGCGATCGAATTCGAGGATCACCCGGTATTCCGGATCGCGATGCCTGGGATTACTGGCTGCTGCCATGGCCTGGCGCCCTTCTCCGGGGTTGGCATGAAAAACTGACCCCGGTTTCTCCGTGTGGTTCGAGCTTGCGAGGCAACGCCCGCCGTGCGAGCATCATTTTGCCCGTACGCTCATGGGCGTTTGCCCTGCATTCCGAAAGTTCACCTGAACGGGCGTTCGCTCCGTATGCGCGCGTGGCGGGGCGGAACAGGCACATATCCAGAATGTGGTGGCGGGCATCCCGACCAAGGAGGCATGGCATGGAGCAAACGGCCACCGCGGAGGAAGCCGACACGCGGTCCCGGGTAAGTCTGACCTTCGGCCGCGAGATGTCGACGGCAGAGGTCGAGAGCATGAAACGGAGCCTGGGCGCGCGAACCGCTCTGCAGGTGCCCCCCGCGGTCGACGCCGCCTACGCACGGGCCCGGCAGATCGGATTCGCCAAGTCGTCGTGCCCCGAGACGGGCGCGCTCATGTCCGTGCTCGCAGCGGCGGCTCCCGCCGGCGGACGGATTCTCGAACTCGGCACGGGGGTCGGCGTCGGTATCGCCTGGATCGTGCATGGGCTGCGCGGCCGCACCGACGTCGAAGTCGTCAGCGTCGAGAACGACCCGCGGAAGTCCGCCCTCGCCTCAGGCGCGCGCTGGCCTGAGGGGGTGAACCTGGTGGTCGGCGAGGCCAAGGAAGTCCTCCCGTCCTTGGGGAGCTACGACCTGATCTTCCTGGACGTCCCCGGTGGGCTGAAGGCCTCCCTGCTCGATGGCGCCATCACCGCCCTGAAGCCCGGCGGACAGCTCCTGATCGACGACATGAAACCGTACTGGAGCAAGCGCGCGCCCCACCGCCCTCCGGGCGAGCGCGACCCCGAGCGACTGCTGGGGGACCCCCGAGTCACCTGCGCCCTGCTCCGGTACGCGAGCGGGATGATCCTCGCCACGCGCCTGCCCGCCTAGTGCCGGCGTCATGGTCGGCGCGACCGGAGAACAAGCATGCCCCCGTCCGACAGGACAGTGGGGGTCCGGCGAACGCCTGCCCCGTACGACGCCGTAAGCGACGTCACCGTCGGCCTGGGCGGCGATGGCCGGTCGGCGGGCGAACGCGGGCGGGGCCGGATGTTGCAGTGGGCCGGTCCGTCCTGTCAGAGGGCGGCATACCCCGGCGCGCGGGGTGTGGGAACGCGGGAGTGTGAGGGCGCGGGGCGCGGAGACGCACGGGTCCCGCCGTCCGCCCGGCCAGACCACGGCCGCGGTCGCCCCTCAGCGGTCCGCGTACTCTCCCAGGACGACCACCGAGACCACCGCTCCGCCGAAGGCGGCGACCGCCCGCCACGCCGTGTGGAGGCGGTGCCGCGTCGCACGGGCGGCGACGGTGGCGATGGGCGGGCTGTCGGGGCGCGGGGCTTCGGCGGCCCGCGGGCTGTCTGCCGCCCCGCGCGGCGGGGCGAGGGAAGCGCTGCTCATGCTTCCAGCGTGCCGCAGGCCACCTGCGGAAACGTCGGCCGCGGGACGGAACCGCGCGGACCCGGATCTACGACCTCGGGGCCACCCGCACCCCTACCGGAGTCTCAGGGTTTCCCCGACGTCCCCGTCCCCCGCCGGTACCGGTGCGGGCGCCAGCGTCGCCCGCACGGTCTTGCCGGCGAACTCGCGCGGAAACCACGCCAGCTCCGCCCCCAGCCCCCGCGCCAGGAACAACCCCCGCCCCCGCTCCTCCTCCGGCCCCGGCGGCGACTGGTCCGGCACCCGCGGCGGCAGCGCCGCCTGCGGGTCCGACACGTCGATCACCAGCGCCCCGTCCTCCCGCACGGCCAACCGCACCCACACCCGCCGCCCGATCCGCCGCCCGTACTGGATCGCGTTCGTCACCAGCTCCGACACCACGACCGCCGCGTCCTGCGCGTCCCCGCGCCACCCCCACAGCGCCAACTGCCGCCGCACGTGCACCCGCACGAGGGGCACGGACCTGTGCCCCATCACGTACCCCATCGACCACTCGCGCGCCGTCCCCTCCGAACCGCACGCTCCATGCTCGGCCATCCGCACCAACTCCAGAATTACAGTGACACTTTGGGATTTACGGCTGTATTGTCGTAGCGCTCGGTTACGCTGTGTGGTGAAAGACTTTCGGAGCGGAGTGCCCGCGAGCAAGGCCAGGCACGTGACAGAGATCACCAGAACGGGAGGCAGGCATGACCCCACGCAACGCCACCCACCGGGCGACCGGCACGACGGCGGAGATGTTCGGCGACGTCCTCAGGCACCTGCGCGAGGCCGCAGGCAAGACACAGGCCGAGCTGGCGAAACACATCCCCTGCGACCGGTCGTTCGTCGCGAGGATCGAGAACGCCACGAGCGTGCCGCCGGACACGTTCGCGGCGAAGTGCGACGAGGTGCTGGGCGGTAACGGGCTGTTAGCGCAGCTGTGGCGGAAGGTCGACTGGTACCCGGATGTCGCACATCCGGACTGGTTCGAACGGCGAGCACAGATGGACGCGGAGTGCGTGGCATTGCGCGAGTACCAGGAGCGAGTGATGCCGGGCCTGCTGCAAAGTGCGCAGTACGCCCGAGCCCTGTTCGCCCGCGTCATCCCCGACGAGGAGAAGGTCGAGGAGCGAGTACGAGCCAGGCTCAGCCGCCAGCAGCGGTTCCTCTCCTCGGAGGGTCCGCTGTACGTTGCCGTACTGGACGAGAGTTGCCTGCGCAACGTCGTCGGCGGGCCCGACGTCATGTGCGAGCAGTGCGAGTACCTACTCTCAGCAGGCCAGCGGCCCAACATCCAGATCCAGGTCTCCCCGGCCGACCGGCCGGAACTCATCCGCCCACGCGGCTCCGTGTCCTTGATTACGCTTCCTGGCGGCGAGCAGTGGGCCTACGCCGAGGCGCTCGACCGTGGTCACTTCAGCGCAGATCCGGCGGTCTACGGGCACCAGCTGCGGACTTATGATGTGCTCAGGGCTGACGCTCTGTCGGCCCGCGAATCCGCCGCTCTGATCGGCGAGTTCATGGAGGGATACCGGCAGCATGGCCATGACGTGGCGTAAGAGCAGCTACAGCGACGACAACGGCGGCAACTGCATCGAGGTGGCCACCACCCCCACCACCGTCCCCGTGCGCGACTCGAAGGACCCCGACGGCCCCCACCTGGCCTTCACCCCCACCGCCTGGACCGACTTCCTCACCGCCGTCAAGCACGACGAGTTCCCCGGCAGCTAGCGGGCCCGCATCTGCGGTCCTTGGCCTGTCCACCCATAACTTGATTGCCTGCCCGAGCAGGAATGAGTTTGTGTCGGCTGTTGCTTCCTGGCGAAGTTGCCGCTGCTGGCCTGGGGGAGGATGCCGAGTCTGGCTAGGGTCTGTCCGGCGATTCTTGGTCGAGAGCTGCCAAGAGGCGTGGGACCAGGGGGTTTGAGTCGTTCTTGCGCCAAGCGACGGCGACTCGTGTGCGCGCGGCGTTGGGCTCGATCCTGCGGAAGGCAACGCCTTTGAGGCGGATGCGGCGGATGCTCTCCGGGGCCAGTGACACCCCCAGGCCGGTTTCTACCAGGGCGCAGACGGTCTGCCATTCCACCGCGTGCGAGTCACCTGGGGGGTGAAGCCCGCCGCGACGCACAGGCCGGTGATCTGGTCGTACAGCGGCGGGCCGACGGCGCGAGGCAGGAGCACAAAGGGGCAGTCCGCCAACTGCTCGACCCGGACGGCTCGTTGTGCCGTGAACGGGTGCGAGGAGGGCAGGACGGCCACGAACGGTTCAGCCAGCACGGTCTCGAATCCGAGTTCCGCGTCGTAAGCAGGCGGCTCGCGCAACAGGCCGATGTCGATCGTCCTTTCGCGCAGAGCGGCCAGTTGCGGCGTGGTGGTCATTTCGTGGATGTCCAGGTCCACGGCGGGAAACCGTTCCCGGAAGGTTCGCAGAAGGCCGGGGAGGACGGTGAGAGCGAGGGAGGCGGCGAAGCCGATCCGCAGGCGGCCTGCTCTGCCGCTGCCGACTTCTCGGGCTGCGGTCAGGCCCTCCGCGAGGTCGGTGAGGGCATGCCGGGCGGCGGGGAGGAGTTCCCGGCCCGCCGGGGTGAGGCCGATGCGCCCGGGCTCGCGGCTGAACAGCGCGTAGCCGACCTTGTCCTCCAGCCGGCGGATCTGCTGGCTCAGTGGCGGCTGGGCGATGCCCAAGCGGGTGGCGGCGCGGCCGAAGTGGAGTTCCTCGGCGAGAACGACGAAGGCGTGCAGCTGAGCAAGGGGAAGTTCAGGGCGCTCCATACTCTCAGAGATATCACCCTGTACCTGAGACCGTATTAGACGTATCGGTGCTGGTCGCTTAGCGTTCGGCGCATGACAGAGCGACGCTCCCTCCTCAGCGGCTCGACGTTCGAGGAACAGATCGGCTATGCCCGCGCTGTGGTCGACGGCGACTGGGTTCATGTGTCCGGGACGACCGGATTCGACTACACCACCATGACGATCTCCGACGACGTGGTGGAGCAGGCCGAGCAGTGCCTGCGCAACATCGAGGCCGCCCTGGCCGAAGCGACGTGCACCTTCGCCGACGTGGTACGGGTGCGCTACCTGCTTCCCGACCGGGCCGACTTCGAGCCCTGCTGGCCGGTGCTGCGTCGCGCCTTCGGCGAGGTCCGGCCAGCCGCTTCGATGCTCATGTGCGGTCTCGCCGACCCCCGCATGAAGATCGAGGTCGAGGTGTACGCCCGGCGGGCCCCCGCGTGACCCGCCCGGAGTGATCGTCAGGACCTGTGGATCGTGTGTTCTAGGATCTCGGGATGAGCGACGGGCTTCTTCACCTCACGGTCCTGGGCTGCGCGGCGCCCTACCCGAGCGTGGACAATCCGTGCTCCGGCTATCTGGTGTCGAGCGGGGACACCCGTATCTGGGTGGACGCGGGCAGCGGGACGCTCGGCCCGCTCCAGCGTCATGTGCGGCTGGATTCGCTCGACGCGATCTGGATCTCGCATCTGCACGCCGATCACAGCGCGGACCTGCTCACCGCGTACTACGGCGTCCTGTACGCGGACATTCACCTCACAGCGCCGATCCCTCTCTACGGTCCGCCTGGAATCGCCGACCGGCTGGCCAGTTTCCTCACCAACACCCCGGCTCGCAGCCCGATCGAATCCGCCTTCGCGGTCACCGAGTTGCACGACGGGCATCAGGCGGCCGTTGGCTCGCTCCGGCTGACCAGCCGGGCGGTGTCGCACGGCATTCCTGCCTTCGCCGTGCGCATCGAGGCGGCGGGCAAGTCGCTGGTGTACTCCGGAGACACGGCACCGTGCCGGAGCCTCACGGAGCTGGCCGAGGGATGCGACGCGCTGTTGTGCGAAGCCGAGAGCACACAGGCGCCAGTCGAGGGCGAACGGGTGCACCACACGCCCGAGGACACCGGCGACACAGCCAGCACGGCCGGGGCGGGCCGACTGATCGTCACGCACGTCGGCCGCTTCCTCACGCCGCAGCAAGCGGTGGCACGTGCCTCGGCGCGGTTCGATGGCCCCGTCGACTACGCCGCCCCCGATGCCACCTTCTCTATCGGCTAGGCCGCGGCCGCCTCAGGGCGTTCGACAAGGCAGCCACGTCAGGGGGTGCCGACTGCCTGCTCAAGGTTCTCGTTGAACTGCGGGGAGGACAGCCCTTGCTGGGAACATCCGTACTGGTCGCTGACGAACAGGGCCCGGCAGCCTCAGGCCGGTAGTCCCTCGGCGCCGGCCCGCAATTCCTCCCCCCAGGAGGTGCCCAGGGTGTAGGGGAGTGTCTGGGTGAGGAGGCCGCGGAGCCAGCCGCCGCAGTCGGCGGCGAGCGGGGTGTCGCCGGCGCGCAGGGCGTCTCTGCCCAGGGCGAGCAGGAGGCCGCCCCAAAGTTCGGCGTGGTCGCTGAGGGTGTGGCGCAGTTCGCCGCGACCGGAGGCCACCGAGTAGCACATGTGGATCTCGCGGCCGGTCAGACGCCAGCCGTTCCCGGCCGTGCCTGTGGTATCGCCGAGGGCGCGGGAGACCGCACGGGCGGCGTTGGGCAGGACGGCGAGATGGCTACCGCGCAGGGTGGGCGACCAGCGGTCCTCCTTGCGGCCTCCGCCCACTGTCAGCGCGTCGGTGAGAGCGGTCGCCCAGTGCTGCTTCTCGGCACCGGTGGCGCGTAGGGCCTCGGCCAGGGTGTGCGGGCCCGGGGACTCCAGGTACTCCTCCACGGCCCAAGCGGCTTCGCGCAGGGTGTCCTGCGGAGCCAGCAGGGAGAGGACCCCCGAGTCCAGCAGGCCGCTGGTGGGCTGCCCGGTGCGCTGCAGGACTGCGGCCCGGCGGCCGAGGAGTTGGGAGGCGGGGGCGGTCAGTCCGTTACCGGCGAGGAACTCGGCGAAGAGGCGTCCCACGTCGAAGGCGGAGTCCGCCAACTTGCCGCGGCCCTGGCGGTGGTGGAGCAACATGGCCCGGCCCGCGCAGTCCACCAGGGTAGCGAGCCCCGTAGCGGCCTCGGTGCCGTGGCCCATGGCGCGGGAGTTGTCGTTGTAGAGACGGACCGCCTGGTCGAAGGCGGCGACGGCGAGTTCGGCGTCGCCGCTCCTGTACTGGGTCCGGCCGAGGACGGCGGCGCTCCTGGCCAGGGCGTACCAGTCGTCGTGCGCGGCGTCCACCGCGTCATTGGCCTGGTCCACGGCGCTGAGCAGGGCCCCGCTCCGCAAAGCGGCAAGCGGTTCTGTGCCCGGCTGATCGTCGAGCGGGTCGTAGGTGGAGACGGACTGCAGAGAAGGGGACACAGGAAAGGGCGTCCCCGGTAAGCGCCGCGGTGTGGTGCCCGATGTACGGTCCTGCCGGGTTCCCCGCCGCCAGAACGCCATCCTTTTTCCCTTCCGCGACCTCTCGCGAGCAACAAGCTTGCGCTGAACGAATGTTCCCAGGGCGGTTCGACCTCAACAAGGCCCGGCGGGGCCGCGTCGGGTCGGCTGGCCCACCGCCCGACCCGGGACCGACTCGTCGGCCGACTCCGGGACGGGTTGGTCGAGTGCCGAGTCGGGCGACCAGACGCTCCGAGTGCTGACGTCCGACGATCCTGCGTTGCCCGCGGCCTCGCTCTCTCCTGCCTGGCCTTTGCCGAGGAGGGCACTGCGGTGGGCCCGGCGGGTCGTAAGGAGCTGTCGGTGGTGGCCGAGGAGCTGTCCGAGGACGGCACTGTGGCAGCGGTCCGCCCCACAGTCCGGGCCGGGCACAAAACGCTCGTCGCTGCCCTCGCTTCGGACGGCACGCCGCTGGCCGTCGGCCATTACCACCCGGCGAACGACACCGCTGAGATCGGCGGCATCGGCACCCTTCCCAGCCACGTCAGCGCGAATCGTGCGGTCCAGGGACACCGTCCGCGCACCTATGATGTGCTCAGGGCTGACGCCCTGTCGGCTCGTGAATCCGTCGCCCCGCTCGGTGTGTTCATGGAGGGATACGGGCATGAGCACGTGGCGTGAGAGCAGGTGCAGCGACGCGAACGGCGGCGACTGCATTGAGGTGGCCACCACCCGCACCGCCTGGTACGCCTTCGTCGCCGCCGTCAAGCGCGAGGAGTTCCCCGGCCGCTAGGCGGCCGACCACGTGCCGCAGTGCAGGATGGGGGGTGCCGTGAAGCCGCTGGCAGACGGGGACCCGACGCGTGTGGGCGAGTTCGTCCTGCGGGGGCGGCTCGGCGCCGGCGGGATGGGCGCGGTGTACTACGGCCGGTCGCCGGGTGGGCGGGCGGTGGCGGTGAAGGTGGTGCACCGCCATCTGGCGGCGCAGGACCAGTTCCGGCGCCGTTTCCGGCAGGAGGTCGCGGCGATACGGGCGGTGAGCGGCGCCTTCACCGCCCCCGTGGTGGGCGCCGGGCCCGAGGACGACCTGCCGTGGATCGCCACGGTCTACGTGTCCGGGCTGACCCTGACCGACGCCGTGGCCGAAACCGGGCCGCTGCCCGAGAGTTCGTTATGGCCGCTGGCGGCGGGGCTGGTGGAGGCGTTACGGGCCATCCACGAGGCCAACCTGCTCCACCGCGACCTGAAGCCGGCGAACGTGCTGCTGGCCCCGGACGGTCCGCGGGTGATCGACTTCGGGATCTCCAGGGCGCTGGACGGTACGGCGCTGACCGATACCGGCGTCCTGATCGGCACCCCCGGGTACATGGCTCCGGAACAGGTCGAACGCGAGGAGACGGGGCCGGCCGCGGACGTCTTCGCACTCGGTGCGGTCCTCGCCTACGCCGCCACCGGCGAGGAGCCCTTCGGGCTCGGCCCGCCCCTGGCCGTCCTGCACCGGGTCGTCTCCGGCACTCCGCAGCTGGATACCCTCGACGGCGGACCGTTGCGGGCGCTGGTGGCGGACTGCCTGGACAAGGCCCCCGCCCGGCGGCCCACGCCCGCGCAGTTACTCGACCGGATCACGTCGCACTGGGACCCGCCCGGTGACGCACCGTTCCCGCCGCCCTGGCCGCCGGCCATCACCACCCTCATCACGCAGAGCACGCCGGACACCGCGCCCGACGCCACCTCCCCCACCACCCCCGACGCCACGAAACCCGGCCCCCCGCCGCCCACCACCCCGTACACCAACCCCGGCCCTCCACCCCCGCCGCCTCCGTACACGCCCCGGGCGCACACCCCGCCCCCGCCGTCGCAGCCACCGCCCTCCACCGACCCCTGGGCCACCCTGCGCTCCCTGGCCGTGACCGCCCACGAGCTGGCGAGCACCCTGGGGCCGGACCATCTGGACACCCTGATCGCCCGGCGCAACCACGCGCTGTGCCTCGGCGCCATGGGCAGCCACAACGAAGCGGTGCGCTACCTGTCGGAGATCGTCGCGGACTGCGAGCGGAGCCTGGGGCACAAACACTCCGTCACGCTGGCCGTCCGTCACGAACACGCGGTGCAGCTCGGGGCGGCGGGGGCCCACGGAGAAGCGGCCCGGCTCCTCAGCAAGGTCGCCCACCAGCGCGAGGGTGTGCTGGGCAAGAACCACCTGGACACGCTGATGTCCTGGCACATGCATGCCTACCACAGCGGCCAGATGGGACATCACCACATGGCCAGCGGGCACATGGCCAGGGTCGCCCGCCAGCGCACCCTCGTCCTCGGTCCCGAACATCCCGACACGCTGGCCGCCCGTCACAACCACGCCTACCGCCTCGGGCAGTCGGGGCAGGAGCGCCGGGCGGTCGAGATCCTCGGCCCCGTCACCGAGGCATACGCGCGTGTCCTGGGACCGGACCACCCCGATACGCTGGCCGCCCTGCACAACCTGGCCGTCTTCCTCCAGCGGTGCGGCAATGTCTTCGCCGCGCAACGCATCTTTATGGATATCGAGGCGAACCGGGCCCGGCAGTCCGGTCCCTACGGAACCGGAGGACCCGGCGCGCCACCGCGCTGACCCCCGCCGAGCACTTTCTAGGTAATTTACCCGGCAGAATTCGCGCGTGCAGATAAATGTCCGGGACAACGGCAACCGGAAGAGTGCCTCGGACAGCCGACAAGCAACATCCATTCAGGTACTCTTCATGAGCCGCGGGGGAACACAGATCCGACTTCGCGCAACGCCGGACCGGCGGATGCGTAGCGTCACCCGGCAAGGAAGTTCGACGCAAGGAGTCGCGTAGATGGCAACCGCCGACAGCCAGCAGAAGAAGCCCCTCCACTTTGATGTGATTGTCATCGGCGGCGGGCTCCTCGGCCTCTCTGCCGCGTATTACTGCGCCCGCGACGGCAAGCGGGTGGCAGTGGTCGAGCGCTCCAGCTTCTACAACCAGTCCGGCAGTTCCGGGGACCTCATCCGGATGTTCCGCACGATGTACACGGAATATGAACTGCAAGTCCTCGCGTACGAGGCGAAGGGCCTCTGGAAGGAGCTGGAGAAGGCGTACCGGCGGGACACCGGCAAGAGTGTGGAACTTCTCCGCCTGACGGGGCAGGCGAACTTCGGGGACGAGAGGTACGGCACAGCGGCCCAGGGCGACCTCAAGAAGCCGAGGGAGAATCTCAAGAAGGGGAAGAAGCAGGTCACTGACGTGTCGCTGGAGCAGGTGGAGAAGGAGTACAACCTCAGGAACCTCCGGAAGGCCATCCCGCAGGACCGGTGGATCGGGTACGAGAACGACGACTGCGGTGTCATCAACGTGCCGGAGACGCTGCGCGCGCTGCGGCGGCTCGCCGACGGCAGGCAGGGTTCCCTCTTCCTCGACAACGCAGAGGTCTACGAGGTGCGCACACCGAAGAAGAAGAGCGACCCCGCGGTGCGGGTGAAGGTCCGCGGGTCCGGGGTGTCGAAGCGCAACCAGGAACTGACGGCCGACAAGTGCATCATCACCTGCGGCGTGTGGACCAACGACATTCTGCAGAATCTCGGCCTGGAACTCGACTACGAGATCTGGGAGATGGTGTACGAGTATTTCGCCACCGACCCCGACTCGTCGCCGCCCGAGCAGTTCCCGAAGATGTGGGTCCAGTTCGCCACGGAGGACAAGGAGACCGGCCGGTCCAATCTGTTCTACGGTTTTCCGTCGGTTCCCTGGGGACCCGACAACATGGTGAAGCTCGGCTGGGAAGACGCCACCATGAACCGGCTCACGCTGAAGGAACTCAAACAGCGTCGCGCGGAAGGTCTCGGCCAGGTGGCCACGACGGTCGACGTCGGGCACGCGTCACGTTTCGTCAGGGAGCACTGCGTGGGAATGGACCCGCAGCCCGCCTTTTCCGGGGTCTGCCTGCATGCCGCCTTCGACGACTACATGAGCGTCCTCGGGCGTCTTCCGCGAACGGCCGCCGGTGAAGAGCCCGACAAGAACGGCAAGCGCTCGTGGCGGGACCACTACGTGGTGTGCGCGGGCGGCTGGGCGGCGAAGTTCGCGCCGATCTTCGGCCGGATGATGTGGGAACTCGCCTTCGACAAGAAGGCGCAGGTGCGCCCGGAACTCCTGGACATCACACGGACCCGCAAGAAGGGCAAGAGGAAGGGGCAGGCGTACCTGAACAAGCTGGAGTAGGACAAGCTGGAGTAGGACCGTCGACCGTCGTCTCCGACGCGCCGCCGTCGCCGGCAGGCCGCCGCCTCGGCATCGCGGCGGGCGCAGGGCTGCCGTCCGGCCCGCCACCGGCGGCGCCGCGAAACCGGGGCGTAACGTGGGGTTATTACGCTCGCCGCATGCGCATCGGGGTGAACAGGGAAGACGGCGCGGGGACGCGGATACGGCCGGGCGCCGAGGGCGACCTGGAAGAGCTGACCCGCATCTACAACCACTACGTCATCGAGACGCCGATCACCTTCGACACCGAGCCGCTCACCGTCGAGCAGCGCCGCCCGTGGCTGGCGGCACACCCGGACACCGGACCGCACCGGCTGCTCGTGGCCGAGGAGGGCGGCAAGCTCCTCGGCTACGCGACCAGCAGCGCGTTCCGGCCGAAGCCGGCGTACTCGACGTCCGTCGAGACCAGCGTCTACCTGGCGCCCGAACACGTGGGGCGGGGCGTCGGGGGGCTGCTGTACGGGGCGCTCTTCGCGGTGCTGGAGCGGGAGGACGTGCACCTGGCGCTCGCCGGTGTGGCGCTGCCCAACGAGGCGTCGGAGCGGCTCCACCTGCGCTTCGGGTTCCGGCGCGCGGGCGTGTTCGAGGAGGTCGGGCGGAAGTTCGGCAGGTTCTGGGACGTCGCCTGGTTCCAGAAGCCGCTCGCTCACCGGCCTTCCCGGAACGCGCCCTGAGCGGGCCCGCGCCGCTCACCCGCGCGGCCAGAACTGCGCAAGGTACTGCTCGACGTGGTGCGGTACCCCCTGCTCCGCCAGCCGGGCAACCGCCTCGCGTCCCCTGCTGTACACACGGACACACCAGTCACCCCCCGGAGAGCCGAGGCCGATCACCGAGCCACGGGTCGGCCCTCCGTAACACATGAGGCTGAGTTCTCCGGTCTCGGAATACAGCCGGCTCTCCCCGGTCACCTCCCACTCGCCGCCGTCCGGTGGTGGCTCCCCGTCCCACACCTGGGCAAGAAGCGCCGCAACGTGGGTGTGGCCGCCGCTCCGCACATCGATCCGGCCCTCGTGCGGCGTCAGGAACGGGTCGTCCGAGTCCTGGCCGTCCGGGTACTCCTCGGGCGCGAACGTCTCGTCTGCTTCCTGCATGCAGAAGCTGCTGAACTCGACCCGGGCATCGACGCTCTGCTCGCTCGTGAGCCGTGGCACCCCGGTTCCTCCCCAGGTGGCGGAAGACGCATCTACGCGGCACCGGTATGGGTGGCCTCGATCCTGCATGAGGGGTCGCCAGCTCGCTGACGACCCCTCACCGGTTCCGTCTTGGCCGAGCCGGAGCCGCCGGCCCCGACAGGGCCGGCTCAGCTCCGCCGGCCAGGTGTCAGTCGTTCGTCAGGCAGATTCCGTCAGGCGACGGGGTCAGGCTGCGGGTGGCGTAGTAGTCGACCGGCGGGATGAAGGTGCCGCCGGGGCCGACGCCCGTGTTGTACGTGCCGCCGATGCAGTACGGGATCTTCGTGCTGTTGACCACGGCCGTCGTGACCACGGGCGGGTCGAAGGTGTGGCGGCGGCCCTCGGGGACGAGGGTGACGAGGCCGCGGTCGTGGTGGACGCACACGTACCCGGTGGCGCAGACCGGCAGCGGGCCGGGATCGTCGGTGGTGGTGGCCGGGGCGGCCGCGGCCGTGGCGGTGGTGCCGAGCGCGGCGGCGAGGGTGAGGGTGGCCAGGGTGGCGCTTAACCTTCTTCTTCGCATGCTGCGGGCTCCTTCGGGGCCGTAGCGGAACGGAATACTTGTCGGCGTACAGGCAACTGCGCGGGGCGCCCGGTGGCCAGCGCAGTACAGGCCATTCGCCCCGCGCCGGGAAAAACCGTTGGACCCGCCCCCGCCCCGTGCGTAAGCTCGCGCGTCTGCCCCCGCCTCGCCGGCCGTTCCGCCGTGCCGGGAGTGCTGCCTGCCGGTCGGAAACCGGCGGCCCACGCCACGCCCGTGGCCGTACCGCCGTACCGCCCGACCACCAGCCGCCGGAGGCCCGCACCGCCATGTCCGCCGCTCCCCTCGACCACGAACGCGCCCACCTCGCCGCCTCCCGTACCGCCCTGCGCGCCATGCGCGCGGACGCCGAGGCGCTGGACATCACCGACGTGACCGCGAACTGGGTCAACGCCGAGGTACTGCAGTCCGAGCTGGACCTGCGCATCAAGGCGCTCGCCGACCTGGCCGACACCCCCCTGTTCTTCGGCCGGCTCGACTACGCGAAGGACGGCGGTCCCGGGGAGAGCTTCTACATCGGGCGGCGGCACGTGCACGACGCCGACGGCGACCCGATGGTGATCGACTGGCGGGCGCCGGTGTCGCAGGCGTTCTACCGGGCCTCCAAGAAGGAGCCCATGGACGTGGTGCTGCGGCGGCGGTTCGGGTACGACCGCGGGGAGATCACGGCGTACGAGGACGAGCACCTGACCGACCCGGCGGAGGCGGCGCGGTCGAGCGCGCTGCTGCAGCGCGAGATCGAGCGGCCGCGCGTCGGGCCGATGCGCGACATCGTGGCGACGATCCAGCCGGAGCAGGACGTCATCGTGCGGGCGGAGGTCGGCGGGACGGTGTGCGTGCAGGGTGCGCCGGGGACGGGGAAGACGGCGGTGGGGCTGCACCGGGTGGCGTATCTGCTGTATGCGCACCGGGAGCGGCTGGCGCGTACGGGGACGCTGGTGATCGGGCCGAACGACTCCTTCCTCCGCTACATCGAGCAGGTGCTGCCGGCGCTGGGCGAGCTGGAGGTGCAGCAGGCCACGGTGGCGGAGCTGGTCGCGCACGTGGCGGTGCGGGGGGTGGATCCGGCGCCGGTGGCGCGGCTGAAGGGCGACGCGCGGATGGCGGAGGTGCTTCGGCGGGCGGTGCGCGCCGGGGTGACGATGCCGGCCGAGCCGGTGGTCGTGGTGCGCGGGTCGCGGCGGTGGCGGGTGCCGGCGTACGAGGTGGAGGAGCTGGTCCGCGAGCTGCTGGAGCGCGGCATCCGCTACAACTCGGCGCGCGAGGCGCTGCCGCGGCGGATCGCGCACGCCGTGCTCGTGCGGATGGAGCGCGCCGGCGAGGCGCCGGACGACCGGGTGCAGGACGCGGTGGCGCGGAATCCGGCGGTGAAGGCGGCCGTGAAGGCGATCTGGCCGGCGGTGGACCCGGTGAAGCTGGTGCTGCGGCTGCTGTCGGACGCGGAGTTCCTGGCGGCGCACGCGGAGGGGATCCTCGACGCGGACGAGCAGCGGCTGCTGCTGTGGGAGAAGCCGCCGCGGGGGGTGCGCTCTGCACGGTGGTCGGCGGCGGACGCGGTGCTGGTCGACGAGGCGCGGGACCTGGTGGAGCGGACGCCGTCGCTGGGGCACGTGGTGCTGGACGAGGCGCAGGATCTGTCGCCGATGCAGTACCGGGCGGTGGGGCGGCGGTGTTCGACGGGGTCGGCGACGGTGCTGGGGGACATCGCGCAGGGGACGACGCCGTGGGCGACGGAGAGCTGGGCGGCGGCGCTGGCGCACCTGGGGAAGCCGGAGGCGGCGGTGGAGGAGCTGACGCAGGGCTTCCGGGTGCCGCGGGAGGTGATCGCGTACGCGTCGCGGCTGCTGCCGTCGATCGCGCCGGGGCTGGCGGAGGCCACGTCGATCCGGGAGTCGGCGGGGGACCTGGCGATACGGGGTGTGCCGCCGGGGGCGCTGGACGGGGCGGTGGCGGCGGCGTGCGCGGAGGTGCTCGGCGGCCGGGAGGGCTCGGTGGGGCTGATCGCGGCGGACGGGCGGGTGGCGGCCGTGGGCGCGGCGCTGGACGCGGCGGGGCTGCCGTATCTGGCGCCGGGCGAGGAGACGACGTCGGCGGCGCGGCTGACGCTGGTGCCCGCGTCGCTGGCGAAGGGCCTGGAGTACGACTACGTGGTGCTCGACGACCCGGCGGCGATCGTCGCGGGGGAACCGGACGAGCGGACGGGGCTGCGCCGGCTCTACGTGTGCCTCACGCGCGCGGTGTCGGGGCTGACGGTGCTGCACGCGGAGCCGCTGCCTGCGCAGCTGGCGGCGGCGGCCTGACGGCCGCCGCCCCGCGGCCTTCGTGCCGGTCCCGCAGGTGTCCCGGTACGGGACAGGGGATCGGCCGAAGGCCGCTCTGGCATACGGCGCTGCCTCTCCGGCACCTCTCCGGCGCCTTTCCGGCACCGGCACCTCTCCGGGCGCACACGGGCCCGGTTCGGCGGCGGAGGCACCGGAACGCCTAGGACGTGGTCTTGGTGAAGTGGAAGACGCCCCAGGTGAGGTGCTGGTCCCGGCCTCCGTCGATCCAGTGCCGCAGACCTTTCTTCATCTGCGTCAGATACTCGGTGCTCACCTTGCCGGCCAGCGCCCCCCTCTCCTGTTCCTCGGTCTCGCGGAGCACCCGCGTGTAGTGGTTCACCAGCTGGTCCGTGTGCTCCTCGAAGCCGCCGCCGACCGGCGAGAAGCCGAGCCGGGTCAGCTCGTCCGTATAGAAGCCGGGTGAGCCCATGTTCTCCAGGTGGATGCGGTCGAGGACGGGCTGCAGCACGCCCGCCGGGCAGTCGTCGGCGGCCATCGGGTCGGTGAAGACCAGGTGCCCGCCGGGCCGCAGCACCCGTGCGGCCTCCGCCAGCACCCGCGCCCGGTCGCCGCTGTGCAGGAAGGCGTCCTGCGACCAGACCACGTCGACGGAGGCGTCCGGGTAGGGGATGTCCTCGAAGGCGCCGTCCACCACCTCGATCTGGTCGGTGGTGAGACCGCGCGCCGCGTTCAGCTCGCGGTGGCGGCTGTTCTCGACCTCGCTGAGGTTCAGCGCGAGGACGCGGCAGCCGTGCGTCTCCGCCAGGTAGCGGGCCACGCCGCCGTACCCCGAGCCGAGGTCGAGCACCAGGGACTGCTCGGTCAGGTCCAGCTTTCCCGCCATGTGCGCGACGGTCCGGCGGCTGGCGTCGCCGATGGGCTCGTCGTCGCTCTCGTACATGCCGATGTGGATGTCCTCGCCGCCCCAGACCGTGGCGTAGAAGACGTCGGCGTCGCGGGAGTTGTAGTAGGTGCGGGCGGTGACGGTGGCCTGGGAGGCTTCCCTCTCCATTTGCTGGGTCCGATACTCCTTCTCCGCGACGTGGATGAAGAAGTCGGGCTGTTCGTCGCGGTAGGTGTGCTGGAAGTCCCCGTACGTGTCGACGCGCTGGAACCCCACCTGCGTCATGAGCTGGCGGGTGTAGTCCTTCCGCAGCGGAAACATGTTGAGGTGGTAGACCGAGTCGTCCGGGAAGTGGTACCGCATCCGGCACAGTCCGTCGTCGATGTACTCGGGCTCCACAGCCACATCTTCACCGCAGTAGTAGAAGGTGTGCTGGGTGTTGTACCCGCGATCCAGTATCGCGTCGTAATTGCGCTGGTCGAGGACGAGCACCCCGTCATGCTTGAGCATGGCGTAGAACTCGGCCAGGGCCTTGCGCCGGTCGCGCTCCGAGAAGATGTGGGTGAACGAGTTCCCCAGGCAGACGATGGCGTCGTACTCACCGTGGACGTCCCGGTTGAGCCAGCGCCAGTCCGCCTGGACGACGCGCAGGAGATAGCCGTGGTCACGGCCGTTCTCGAACGCCTTGGCGAGCATGTCGGCACTGCCGTCCGCGCTCACCGCGTCGAATCCCGCGGCGGCCAGCCGCACCGAGTGGAACCCGGTGCCCGTGGCGACGTCGAGGACGCTCTTCACCCCGCGCTTTCGCAGCAGGTCGATGAAGAAGTTGCCCTCGCTCTCCGTCCTCTTCTCCCAGTCGATGAGAGAGTCCCACTTCTCGACGAAACTTGGGACGTACTCCGAGGCGTAGTGGCCGGTCTCGCGGACTTCTTCTGGATTGTCTCCGAATTCTTGTCCCGAATGCATGTCGATGAGCAGTCTCCGATCGTCGAGTGCAGTCAGCGACTCCGCAGCGCGGTCGCCCGGGACAACGCTGGCCCGGGTTCGGCGGGCCGCACGCCCCCCGCGGCCCTCGAACGTTTCTCTCCAGAATCCGTCAAAGTATGCCCGGATCCCGTCATCCCCTGTCGCACCAGGGGACCCGGCCGCCCGTCCTGCCGCCCCGGCGGGAGCCCCGGCCGGCGCCTCCGCCGGGCTCCGGCCCGGGGTCGGAGCCCGGCGGGGGCCCGCTCCGCGGCGGGCCCCGGCGGAGTCGCTCAGCGGACGACCGTCTGGATCTCCTTCACGGTCACGTCCTGCTCCGACGTCGACAGCCCGTCGGGCAGGTCGCCGTTCTGCGGCTCCCCGTCCGGGCTCCGCGTCGGGTTCCAGGTGACGTCCCAGACGATCTGCGCCTGCAGCGGATACGTGCCCTCGCCCGAGGACCTGCGGTACGTGATGTTGCAGTCGGAGCCCTCGCTGTCGACCTGGTAGCCGCCGCCCGCCCGCACCAGGTCGTACGTGCAGGAGGCCGGGTCCGCGTACTCCGTGCCCGCGTCGATGCGCAGCGACACCGGTTCGGCGACGGTGGTGGCCGCGATGTCGACGCCGGCCTGCGCGTTGACGAGGCTGGCCGTCGTCCAGACGCGGTCCAGCGGCTCGCTGAACTGGATCTTCGTGGGCAGGTTCACCACGTTGCGGTCCTCGGCGGGCTTGATGTCGACCGGCGGCGCCGGGAGCGTGGTCCGGTCGTACGCCAGGCCCGCGAGGATCTCCGGGTCGACGGCCTCGGCCGGCGGGTCCGGGTCGCCGCGGTCCACCCAGATCCACAGCTCGCCGATCTCGCAGGAGCGCGGCGACATCACCGGGGTCCGCTCCCACCACATGCCGTCCCGGCCCTTGTGGGCGTCGGTCTCCCTCTCCCGGTTGTCCGCCGTGTCGTGGTCGATGCCCTCCAGCGGCCCCTTCTCCTCCAGCTCCTCGTTGTGCTCGTACAGCTCCTTGTTGGTGTAGCGGGGCTCGAACCAGCACACCGGCGGCGACCAGTTGCCGCTGGAGCTGGTCATCGGCTGCCCGCCGCCGGGGCTGTGGTAGACGTACCGCACGCTGGAGCCGATGTCGCCGTTTCCGGTGTCGGGGTTCGTGTCGGTGGTCCCGCTCGGCCGGTCCGCCGCGGCCCCGCCGGCGGAGGCGAGCAGCAGCCCGCAGGCCAGCGCGGCGACCGTGGCGGTCGCGCGCGTGCGGTGGTGTGTCAGGCTTCGTCGCGGCATTCCTTGCTCCCCCTGGTTGCCTGGTAGTCCACGACCTTCCAGCCGTCCGCGCCCTTCTCCATCGTGGCGCGGGCGTCGATGAAGGAGTCCAGCGTGGCCGGGGTCCTGTCGACCTTCCCGGTCTCGGCGTCCTTGAGGTACGCCTTGCTCTGGTCCTCGCAGTACGCGACGACGGCGCGCCCGTCCTTCAGCGAGGTGACCTCGCGGAAGTAGAAGACGTCGAGCCCGGTGATGGTGACGCCGTCCTTGCGGTACGCGGCGAAGTCGGCCTCGAACGTGGCGGCGGCCTCGCCGTCCCAGTACGCCGCGAAGTTGGGCGTCGCCTCCGTCGCGGCGTACGCCTCCTGCTGGGCCAGCAGCGCGTAGCCGTGGTCCCGCAGGATCTCGTCCTTCTTCGCGTCGCCCGTGGTGTCCTCGGCGATCTCGACCTCCACGTCCTGCGGGAGATCGAACTCCGGGGCCCCGGGCCCGGAGGCGGACGGCTCGGCGGACGGCTCCGGGCCGTCCGTCTTCGCCCCCTCGATCCTGCCGCCGGACGACGGGTCCCCGTCGTCGCCGCAGCCCGTCAGCAGCAGCGCGACCGCGGCCGCCGCGGCCCCGGCCGCCGTACCTGCCCTACGCGCTCTCATCGTGCGGTCATTCCCTCCGTCGCGTGTGGGAGGGGAGCCACCCGCCCCCGTCATGCCTCCATGAGATTAGCGACGCACGGTCCCGGCTGCGATGGCGGGAAAGCAACCATGCCGTCACAGGCCGGTGATAGTGACCTTCGGCGCACGCCTGGTCACGCGTCTCGCGCGTCTCGCGCGTCTCGCGCGTCTCGCGCGTCTCGCGCGTCTCGCGCGTCCGCGTGCTGGCGGGCGGCGAGGGCGTGGGCCGCGTCCTTCGTGGCCGGGTAGAGGTCGAGGTAGTGGGCGTAGAGCTGCTCGTAGACGGGGGCCGCGGCGGGGTCCGGGGCCACGGTGGACTCGACCGGGTTCCAGGCGGCGATGTCGGGCGGGGCCGCCGTGCCGGCGCCGACGGCGGCGAGGAACGCGTCGCCGTACGCGGCGCCGACGAGGTGGCGGGGGATCCGCTGCTCCTGGCCGGTGACGTCGGAGACGATCTGCGTCCACAGTTCGCGGGCGCCGCCGCCGACCGCGACCAGGCGGGCCGGTGCGCCGCCGGCCTCGGTCATCGCGGCGAGGTTGTGGCGGACGCCGTACGCGGTGGCCTCCAGGGCGGCGCGGTAGAGGTGGCCGCGGGTGTGGCGGAGGGTGAGGCCGTGGATGAGGCCGCGCGCGTCGGGGTCGAAGAGGGGGGTGCGTTCGCCGGCGAAGTACGGGAGCATCAGCAGCCCTTCGGCGCCCGGCGGGACGCCGGCGGCCTCGGCGACGAGGGTGGCGTAGTCGGAGCCGGTCAGGTCGCGCAGCCAGCCGGTGACGGCGCCGGAGGTGGCCATGCCGGCGGCCAGGCAGTACGTGCCGGGGAAGGTGCCGGCCGTGCCCCACAGCCGCGGGCTGGCGACCGGCTGCTCGACGACGTTCACCAGGAACATCGTCGTGCCGTACATCAGCATCAGGTCCCCCGCGCCGGTGGCGCCGACCGCGGTGGACTCCGCCCAGGCGTCGACCGTGCCGGCCACCACCGGGGTGCCCGCGGGCAGTCCGGTGGCGGCGGCCGCGGCCGGGGTGACCTCGCCCACCACGTCCGCGGGCCAGACGAGTTCCGGCCATTCCAGACCCGGTGCGACCTCCTCGCACCGCTCCGTGATCCAGCGCCGCTCGCGCAGGTCGTACAGCGGCGTGCACTGGCTCGCGGAGTGGTGGTCGAGGACGTACGCGCCGGTGAGCCGGTGCGCGAGCAGCGAACTGGCCATGTACCAGCGGCGGGTGCGGGCGTACACCTCCGGCTCGTGCGTGCGCAGCCACTCCAGCTTCGGGCCCACCGCCTGGCTGGTCAGCGGCGAGCCGCACCGCTCGATGACCGCCTCGGTGCCGTAGCGGGCGGTCTGCGCCGCGATCTCGGCGCCTGCGCGGGTGTCGACGCCGTAAAGGATCGCGGGCCGCAGCGGGGTGCCGGCGCCGTCCACGGGCAGCAGGCAGGGGCCGATCCCGCTGACGCCGACCGCGGCGATCCGCTCGCCGGCCGCCGCCCGCCCCGCGGCCAGCTCCGCGGTCAGCTCACCGGCCAGCGCCGTGAAGTCCGCCCACCACACCTCCTCGGCGTCGTGCTCGACCCACCCCGGCCGCGGGGAGGAGGTGGCGTGCGCGCGTACGGCCTGGGCGACCAGCGTGCCGTCGTCGCGGACGAGCACGCCCTTGGCCGAGGAGGTGCCGATGTCGATGCCGAGGAGCAGCCCCATGGGTGTCTGCCGACCTTCCCGCTCGTGTCGTACGTGCCTTGATGATGCCCGCCCCGCCGCCGGGGCCCGCGGCTACGCCGCGTCGCCGAAGCCGTCGTACCGGATGCCGAGCTGGTCGCAGACCGCGCGGAGGTCGGCGACGTAGTCGCCGGGGACCGCGTGGATGTGGTTGCTGCCGAAGCGCGTCAGGAACTCCTCGGCCGTGGGGCTGAGCCGCGCGAAGGCGTGCGGCCACTCCCACGTGGACGCCCGCATCATCCGCTCGTTGGTCTCCGCGTCGTACTGCTCCAGCGCGCCGCGCATCACGTGCATCCGGTACGCGCCGCGCTCCCGCGTCAGCCGCGCGAACGTCATCGCCCCGGGGGCGGCGAGGTGCTGCACGGAGGCGCCGCCGGCGGGGAAGTAGAACACCTCGGGCAGGAGGCTGACGTGCCGCATGTTCTCCGCGGGGTCGTCGGAGCGGGCCGCGTACCAGGTGGCGTGCTGGCCGGAGTTGCACAGGTCCCACACCTGCCTCTCGGTGTGGTAGTGCCGCACGTCGGCGAAGAGCACGGGATCGCCGGAGAGCAGCTTGAGCAGCTGCATCGTCAGCGCCGCGTCCATGTCCGCCTCGGTGGCGGTGACGTGGGTGTCCTTGGGCCCCTCCCAGTCGTACGGGTCGTTGAGGAACGCCTCGGCGACGTCCATGGTGCAGAAGTTCGCGGTCAGCTCCGGCTGGCCCTTGATGCCGGAGAAGTCGAGGTGCCACTCCTCGATCAGCTCGCGCATCGCGTAGTACGCGCGGATCTGCCGCTCCAGCAGCTCCGGGGTGAGCCGGTCGCCGTCGTAGCGGACGCCGGCGGCGTGCCGCTCGATCCAGCCGCGGGCGTTCTTCACCCGCGCGGGGTCGGCGTTCTCGCTGCGCCGGACGATCTCCCACTGGTCGATCTCCTCGACGTCGACGCCGAAGACCCGCATCCACTGGTCGGTGTTGGCGGTGGCGGTGTACATGCCCATGGGCCGGCCGCCGATCCGGCCGAAGGTGGAGCCGCGCAGCCGCTGCACCGCGGCGCCCGCGCGCACGTGGGTGAGGATGCGGTTCCGTACCTCCGGCTCGGCGAGGTCGCCCCAGGCGCGGGCGTGGGTGCGGCCGATCTGGTCCAGGCCGCCGGCGCCGGCGAGGAGGCCGACCATGCCGGGGTACTGCGGGTCGAGGTTGGCGACCATCAGGATCGGCCCGGGGGTGGACTCGGCGGCGAGCATGGTGAAGTGCGGGAACGTCCACACCGAGTGGTGGAAGACCGTCACGTCCACGTGCCGCTCGGCGAGCCAGCGGGCCTGCGAGGTGGCCAGGACGTTGGACTCCACGTGCTCGGGCGCGACGATCACCTCGTGCCCGGCGTCGGCGAGCATGGCCGCCAGCTCGCGGGCGGCGCGGGAGACGTGGTCGCGTACGTCCCGCTGGACGTAGTCCCGGCCGTCGGAGAGGGACAGCAGACCGATGCGTGCCATGTGGCTGGCCTCCAGTTGCGTGCGGTCGCGGCGATGCGCGTACGGGGGTGGCGGTGGCGGGGCGTCACTTCAGGCCGGAGGTCTTGATGGACTCGACCATCTGGCGCTGGAAGAAGAGGAAGAGCATCAGCATGGGGATCACGGCGACCACGGCGGCGGCGAGGATGTAGTTCCAGTTCGAGCCGTACTGGGTGGTGAAGGACGCGATGCCGACCTGCGTGACCGTCAGGTCCTCGCTGCTGGTGGCGACCAGCGGCCAGGCGAAGGCGTTCCAGTTGGCGAGGAAGAAGAACACCGACAGCGCGGCGAGGATGGGCCGGGACAGCGGCAGGATGATGCTCCAGTAGATCCGCCAGTAGCCGGCGCCGTCGGCGATCGCCGCCTCCTCCAGCTCCCGCGGGATGCCGAGGTAGAACTGCCGCAGCAGGAAGATCCCGAAGGCGTTGAACAGCGGCGGGATGATCAGGGCCGCGTAGCTGTCGAGCATGCCGAGCTGGCGGACGACGATGAACAGCGGGATGAGGATCACCGGCGGGGTGATCAGCAGCGTGGAGAAGATGACGACGAAGATGCCGTCGCGGCCGGGGAAGCGCAGCCGGGCGAGGGCGTAGGCGGCCATCGAGTGGAAGAACAGCGCGCCGACCGTGATGACCGCGGCCGTGAGGAAGCTGTTCCACAGCCAGCGGTCGAAGGCCACCTCGGTGAGGACGTAGCGGAAGTTCTCCCAGGTGACGCTCTCGGGGACCAGCCGGCCGTCGGTGACGCTCTCGCGCGGCTTGAACGCCGAGGTGATCAGCCACAGCACCGGGAAGACGCTCAGCGCCGACAGCACGATCGCCAGCACCGTGAGCCCGGCGCGGGCGCGGCGGCGGCCGGGGCCGCGCGGCGGGGCAGGTCGGTCGAGGAGGCCGGGCCGGTCGGGTCGGTCGGGTCGGTCGGGTCGGTCGGCGGTGGTGCCGCCGGCCAGGGTGTCACGACTCATCGTCGAACCTCCCGCCCTTGGTCGCCTTGAAGATCAGCCAGGACAGGGCGACCATCACGAGCACCAGGAAGGAGCCCAGGGCCGCGGCGTAGCCGTACTCGCCGAAGACGAACGCCTGCTGGTAGATGTAGAACATCGCCACGGCGGTGCCGTTGGCGGGACCGCCGTCGGTCAGCACGAAGATCAGGTCGAAGGTGCCGGTGATCGCGGCGACCGTGCTGACGATGAGGACGAAGAAGCTGGTGGGCTTGAGCAGCGGCCAGGTGATCTGCCGGAACGAGGCCCAGGGCCCGGCGCCGTCGATCCGGGCGGCCTCGTACAGCTCCCGGGGGATCTCGTTGAGACCCGCCAGGAAAATGATCATGTAGTACCCCATGTAGTACCAGACGGTGACCGCGATCACCGCGTACAGCGCGAGGCCGGGGTCGCCCAGCCAGGAGCGGGCGCCCAGGCCCAGCTCGCCGGTGGCCTTGTTCACCACGCCGGTCTGGTCGTCGAGCATGAACTTCCACAGCAGGCCGACGACGACCAGGCTCAGCATGTGCGGCAGGAAGAGCGCCGTGCGGTACACCGACATGCCGGGCAGCATCTGCTTCATCAGCACGCCGAGCCCGAGGCTGACCACGAAGAGCGTGGGCACGAGGATGACGACGTACTTCGCGGTGACCCACATCGAGGACCAGAAGTACGGGTCGTTGAACATGCGCTCGTAGTTGCCGACGCCTATCCACTCGTACGAGCCGAAGCCCGAGACCTGGAAGAAGCTCAGCACGAACGACAGCAGCATCGGCAGGACCACGAAGATCCCCAGGCCGAGGCCGTCGGGCAGCAGGAACAGCGCGGCGGCCAGCCGCTCGCGGCCCTTGCGGCCGAGCCGGCGGCGGCCCGCGGGGGCGGCGGTGCGCTTCGCGGCGGCGCCCGGGGCGCGCCGCTGGTGCGTTGCGATGCTCGTCATAGGAGGCTCGCCCCCTGGTAGCTCTTCATGAACGCGTCGATGGTCTGGGCGGCCCGGTCGGCCTCGCTCGCCACGCCCTTGCCGGCGAGCATCGTGGCCTGGATGGCGTCGGAGATCGCCTTGTAGACGATCGGCGGGTAGCGCGGCTCGGCCCGGCCGCCGGGGAAGACGTCCTCCTTGAACTTCTTCATCGCCCAGGAGTCGTAGCCGCCCTGCGCGGTGGCGCGCTGCAGGGCGGAGGCGCGCGGGGAGATGCCGGACTTCACGCCCGTGCACCACTCGACGCTGCGGTTGATCGACTCGTCGGACATCCCGCCGAGCGCCCAGCCGCAGAACTCGGCGGCGGCGTCGGGGTTGGCGCCCTGGGTGCTGGCGCAGAACGACCAGCCGCCGAGGGTGGTGGTGTACTCGCCGCCGGACGGTACGGGCAGCCGGAAGACCCCGTACTCGTGGTCGGGCGCGCCCGCCTTGAAGGCCTGGACCTCCCAGATGCCGATCTGCCACATGCCGGCAAGGTGGGAGGTGAAGGCGGTGATGCGGTCGTCGGCGGCGGGGAGGGTGCGGGGGGCGATGCCGGCCTCGACCGCGTCCTGCCAGAGGGCGAGGGCCTGGCGGGCGCCCCGGGAGTCGAAGACGACGTTGCCGGCCTTGTCGACCACCTCGCCGCCGCCCTGCCACATCCAGCAGTACCAGGTGAAGTTCTGGTAGTAGCCGGGGTCGGTGTGGAAGACCAGGCCGGCGGCGCCGGTCCTGCTGCGGATCCGGTCGCCGACGTCGAGGAGCTGGTCCCAGGTGACGGGGATGTCGCCCTCGGAGAGGCCGGCCTTCTCCCAGACGGGGACGTTGTAGAACATGGCGAGCGGCTCGACCTCCATGGGGAGGGCGTAGACCCTGCCGTCGACGGTGCGGCTGGCCAGGCTCGTGCCGTAGTCCTCGACCACGCCGGCGTCGAGGTGCGGGGTGAGGTCGGCGAGGATGCCGCCGTTGTAGTAGCGGGTGAAGTCGCCGGGGCTGAGCAGGAAGATGTCGGGGCCTGCGCCGGAGGCGAAGGCGGTGACCATCTTCGAGCCCTGGTAGCTGGCGCCGGGGACGAAGTACGGCTCGATCCTGACGTCGTGGGTGTCGTTCCAGTCCTTGATGAGCCGGTCGAACCACTTCGACTGGGCGACCATCGCGGGGTCGGACGCCTTGGGGTCGTAGAAGTGCCAGAACGTGAGCGTGCCGCCGTCGGCGTTCGCGGCCCCGCAGCCGCTGAGCAGCGGGGTGGCGGCGGTCCCGGCCGCCGCGGCGGCGCCCGCCGTGCCGCCGAGGAAGCGGCGGCGGGACGGGGCGCCGCGGGCGGGTACGGCGCCGTTGCCGTGCTGGAGCATGTGGTGCCCCTGTCTGTCGGGTGGGAGCTGTTACGGGTTTCAGTCGGGGGCGTCGACCTCCAGGTCGAGCAGGCCGGGGGTGGCCGGGAGGGATGCGCTCGACGGCGCGTCCAGGTAGAACAGGGAGGTCGAAGCGATGTCGTCGCGGTTCTTGCGGTAGCGGTGCCGGAGGCCGTTGCCCTGGCCGGCGCCGATGCCGAGGCACTGCACGGTCACGCGGAGGTCTTCGTGGAAGCGGACGGGGTCCAGGACGTGCCAGCGGTACATCCCGAACCGCTGCTGGCTGGCGTAGAGGCCGTCCGGCCGGAGGATCTGGTTCAGGCCCAGGTAGGGCGTGGTGTAGGCGGTGTAGCCGTGCGGCTTGACGTCGAAGTTCCAGGCGCCGCCGAAGTAGTCCTCGGTGCCGGTGCCGCAGACGGTGGGCCACTCCTCGTCGCCGTCGAGGAAGAACTTCAGCTCGCCCTCGCCCCACCAGCCGGGGCTGTTGGTGCCCCAGGCCAGGTATGTGCCGACGTACTGGCCGGCGCCGGTGACGCCGTCGAGGAGGGTGTGGATCGCGGACTCGTCGACGGGGTTGCTGCGGCGCCACTGGGCGTGGAAGTAGGCGGCGTCGGCGGGTACGTCGGCGAGCTCGTAGTCGATCTGGTAGTAGAGCGTCATCTGCTCGGGGGCGAGGTTCTCCAGCGTGACGCGGGCGCGGCGGCGGAAGGGCATCGGCCAGTAGGCGTTGAAGCCGCCGTTGGGGTTGACGGCCACGGGCACGGAGGAGACCTGGCTGAAGATGCTCCAGCCGTTGCAGAAGAAGTCGCCGAGGGGCACCTCGACGGCGGGGGTCTGCGCGCCGTCCCAGTAGACGCGCAGCAGTGCCTGCCGCCAGGCGGCGTGCGGGGCGGTGGTGCACCAGAGGTGCCGGAGGGTGCCCGGCCCGTCGATCTCGGCGAGGACGGCGGTCTCGCCGGCGGCGATGTCGATGCTCGGGGAGACCTTCCAGCCCCGGCCGAGCCGGCCGGCGGCGCGCGCACCGGTGCCCTCGGTCGCGGCGCCGCCGGCGCCCTTGGCGCCGGTGGGGTTCTCGGCGCTGATGGAGCGGGTGACCGCCGGGGTCGTACGGGCGAGGTCATCCAGGCCGAACGTGGTACTCATGGACGCTCCGGTGTGAAATCGTTTTCTTGTGAGGTCGGTCGAGACGTCATCCCACGTGTATGTAGTAACTAAGCGAGACTCCGGTGACGTGAGGTGGGCTCGTCGGAAGTCTCTTGAAATCCATTTCACGCGAACGTAGAGTTCACGCCAGACGGTGTCAAGAGGTCCGTACGAGACCGCGGCGCACACCGTCCACGCCGACCCGTCCACCCGCCGACCGGATGCCGGGGCCGCACTGCGGGCCGCGGCGCGGGTCCGCCGGGCGTACCCGTCCGATGTCCCGCCGCGGCCGGACGGGGCCCCGGACTGGCGGAGAATGGGCGGGCAGGGCACCGGACGCGCGGCCGACTCCCGCGCCTGCGTGAGAGGTTCAGGTAGGGAGAAGTGACGACCATCAACGATGTGGCCCGGGCCGCCGGGGTCTCGCCGGCCACGGTCTCCCGGGTCTTCAACGGGGGGCGGGTCACCGCGGAACGCGCCGAGCGCGTCCGCAGGACCGCGGCCGAGCTGGGCTTCTCGCCGAACCGCGTGGCGCGGTCGCTGCGGATGCAGCGGGCGAGCGTCATCGGGCTGATCATCCCGGACATCGAGAACCCCTTCTTCACGTCGCTCGCCCGGGGCGTGGAGGACGCCGCACAGCAGACGAACCTGTCGGTGGTGCTGTGCAACACCGACGAGGACGTGGACAAGGAGCGGCGCTACCTGGAGATCGCGGCGGCGGAGCAGATGGCCGGCGTGATCGTCGCCGCCGCGTCCCGGAACCGGACCGACCTGTCGGTGCTGGAGGGCCGCGGCATGCCCGTCGTCGCGGTGGACCGGCGCCCGCGCGGGGCGTCCGTGGACGCGGTGATGGTCGACAACCAGCACGGCGGCGAAGAGGCCACCGCGCACCTGCTGCGCAGCGGCTACCGGCGGATCGCGTGCATCGCCGGCCCCGAGGGCGCCTCGACGTCCGACGACCGGCTCGCCGGCTACCGCGCGGTGCTGCGGGACCACCTGCGCGAGACGGGCGGCGGCGCGCTGCGGCCGGAGTACGTACGGCACGGCGACTTCCGCGTCGAGGGCGGCCGGGCGGCGATGGCGGACCTGCTGGCGCTACCGGAGCCGCCGGACGCGGTGTTCGTGGCGAACAACCTGATGACGGTGGGCGCACTGGAGGCGCTGCGGGAGGCGGGCACGGAGCCGCCGCGGACCGGGGTGCTGTCGTTCGGCGACGTCCCGTGGGCGTCGCTGGTCCGCCCGCCGCTGTCGACGGTGCAGCTGCCGTCGTACGACCTGGGGTGGACGGCGGCGGGGCTGCTGCAGGAGCGGATCGCGGGAACGGCACGGCCGCTGCAGACGGTGGTGCTGCGGACGGCGCTGCAGGTACGGGAGTCGACGTCGGGCCCGGAGGCGTAGGGCGGGGTCGCGTCCCCTTACCCGTTCACCCGTTCACCCGTTCACCCGTTCACCCGTTCACCTGTTTCACCCGTTCCCCGCACACCCGCCCCAGGGTAGGCCGCCCCTCTGACAGCGAGCGGGTTCCGGGCCCCGCCGACGCCCGCCTCCCCCGCGGCGCACGCCCCGCACCCCGCGCCGCAACCCGCGGCGGTCAGCCCCGGGGCCCCCGGCCGCGCGGCATCCGGCGGCGCAGCCGGCGCAGTCCGCGTCGGCGGAGGATGCGGACCAGCGTCGCGGCGCTGACCTCGCGGACCGGCCGGTCCTCGGCCGACGCCGGTTTCCGCGCCCCGGCCGCCGGCGCCATCCTCGGCGGCGGCTGGGCCTTCTTCTTCCGCTTGGGCGCGCTCTTCTGGACGGCTGCCAGGACGGCCCGCGCCGCCACGTCCGCGTGCACCATCGGCGGGCCCGCGGGGGCCGGTTGCGCGGTGGGCCGGCGGGTGAGCCGGGCGGGGTCGCCGACGATCCGGACGCCGAGGCCGGCGATCCGGCCGGTCATCTCCTCCGCGACGGCCACGGCCTCGTCCACGGCCCACTCCGGGGTGGCGGCCCGGGGCTCACCGGCGTCCCGCTCGCGCGGCTTTCGCAGTTCGAACCGTACGCCGTGCCGTATCACCTCGACGTACCGGCGGTCGGGCCAGCCGCGCTCGTGGGTGGCCTCGTTGAGCCGCCTGAGCATTTCGGCCTCGCCCAGGGTCAGCGAGGGGTTGACGTGGCTGTCGGGCCGGAGGACGCCCTCCGGCAGCCCCGTCAGCTCCTCGAACATCCGTAGCAGGGCCAGGGGGTCGGTCTCGTCCACCACCACGACCGTGACGTTGTCCGGGCCGACCACCGCGGCCCACCGCTCGACAAGCGCGTCATGGCGGTGCCGGCGCCAGAACGCGGTGGGCGTGCCGTCGTCGGCCCGCTTGCGGAGGATGTCGTCCAGCCACTCCTCGTAGCCGGAGCGGAGCCCGTTCTGGACGTACTCCTGCCACTGCGACGGCAGGATCCGCACCAGGGGCCGGAGCGTGACGACGACGTGGACGGCGTCCCCGCCCAGCTCCTCGACGACCTCGGGCAGCGCGTCCGGGTCGGCGTTGGCGAAGAACTCGCAGCTGACGACGACCCGCCGGTCCCCGGCGGCGGTCACCTCGTCCCGCAGTTCCCGCCAGTGGTCGATGTCCGGCGGCGCCTCGCCCTTGGCGAGGCTGAGGCCGAGCCGGGAGCCCACGGCGTGCCCGGGCATCCGCTGCTTGCCGGCGTAGTGGACCCCGTGCGCGTGGAGCCGGTCGCGTGCCTGGTGGAACGCTCCCTGCACAGCCGTGGTGCCGGTCTTGTGGGGCCCTATGTGGAGCAGCCGGGTCCCCGGGGGAACCGCCGATGCGTGCGGTGGCATGTGTGTCCTTGTCTTCTTCCGTGGCTGGCCAGCGGCCCGTGACCTGCGGCCGGCCGCGCCACGCGCGGTACGTGACGATGCTCGCTGCTATACGTTGCCGATGTGGAAAACGGTGATGGTGACCACGTCATCGTGCACTTCGTACATCAGCCGGTACCGGCCGACGGGGAGGCGGAGGACATCGGAGGAGCCGTAGGGGCGTGCCCGGCGCGGCCTCGGGTCCGAGGCCAGCGCGTTGATCGCGTCGAAGATCTGGTCCACACCGGCGGGATCCTCCTTGCGATACGCGACGATCCTCTCCTTGACACCCCGGACATACTCGATCCGGTGCCTCACGCCGCGCCCTGGCCGTGCGCCGTCCCCCTGCCGTACACCGCGCACACCACCTCGTCGTGCGACTCGGTCTCCACCGTGTCGCGCGCCTTGCTCAGCTCGTACTGTGCGAGCGCCAGGCGGTCCTCAAGGTCTGCGAGCTCCTCCGGGCTGATGAGCACGGCCGCGGGTACGCCGCCGTCGCCGGTGATGACCACCCGTTCCCGCCCAGACGCAACCTGCTGCACCAGCATCTCCAGCCGGGCGCCAGCCTCACCGATCCCCACATCACTCATGACTCGAAGTTACCTCTCGCCAGTGCCGGTGGGGGCCGGTGCAGAGAAGTCCTCGGCCGCATCTGATAAGGGGCGCGCACCCGGCACCACCCCGGTCAGCTGTCCAGCAGCGTTCGCCACTCCGCCACCGACTCCGGCGACACCGGCCCCGACCAGCCCGCCGGGCGGACCGCGCCGCCGACGTGGAAGGCGTCCAGGCCCGCGGCGCGGAGGCGGGGGACGTGGGCGGTGGTCAGGCCGCCGCCGGCCATGATGCGCGGCTCGTAGCCGGGCTGGCCCGCGGTCGCCCGGGCCGCCTCGGCGACCAGCACCGCGAGGCCGTCGGCGACGCCGCGCGCCGAGCCCGCCGTCAGGTACGTGTCAAGCCCCGGCAGCCCCGCCAGCTGCTTCCGCAGCGTGTCGCGGTCCGCCGCCCGGTCGATCGCCCGGTGGAACGTCCACCGGCAGCCGCCCCCCACCGCCTCCAGCAGCCGCCCGACCGCCGCCAGATCCGGCCCGCCGGCCTCGTCCAGGAACCCGAGGACGAACTCCTCCGCCCCCTCCGCGCGCAACGCCCCCGCCCGCGCCGCCAGCGCCTCCAGCGCCGCCGCTCCTCCGGCCGCGAAGCCGTCCTCGGCGCGCAGCATGACCCGTACGGGGAGCGCCACCGCGGCCCGTACGGCGGCGACCGTCTCGCACGACGGGGTGAGCCCGTCGGCCGCCATGTCCGTGACCAGCTCAAGGCGGTCGGCGCCGCCCGCCTCCGCGGCGACGGCGTCGGCGGCGTTCAGGGCGATGACCTCAAGCAGCATTGGTCTAGACATGAAGCACAGCCTGCCATATCGCGCAGAATAGTGACCATGCCAGCCCCCGCAGACGAGCCACCCGTCCCGCCCGCCGCGCCGGTCGGCGGAGTGCTGCCCTCCGCCGGTCTCCTCGACCGCTGGACCGCCCTCCTCACCCGCTGCCAGGCGGGCGCCGAGACGCCCGACCCCGTTCCGTACGGCAAGAAGCTGCTGGAACGCTGGGGCGAGCCCCAGCGGCACTACCACACCGCGGCACACCTGAAGGCCGTCCTCGACCGCGTCGACGACCTGGCCGACCACGCCGACGACCCCGACGCCGTGCGCCTCGCGGCCTGGTTCCACGACGCCGTCTACCGGCCGGAGCGGAGCGAGAACGAGGAGCGCAGTGCGCGTCTCGCGCAAGTCGCCCTCGCGGAGGCGGGGGTGGCCGACGAGCGGGTCGCGGAGGTGGCGCGGCTCGTACGGCTCACGGCCGGCCACGACCCGCGCGCCGGGGACCGCAACGGCGAGGTGCTGTGCGACGCGGACCTGGCGGTGCTGGCGGGCACCCCGGCCGAGTACGCGGCGTACGCGGCGGCGGTGCGGGAGGAGTACGGCTTCGTGCCGGACGACGCGTTCCGGGAGGGGCGGGCGGCGGTGCTGCGGCAGCTGCTGGGGCTGCCGCGGCTGTTCCGCACGGAGACGGGGTACGCGCGGTGGGAGGCGGCGGCGCGGCACAACGCGGGGACGGAGCTGGAGCTGCTGGGCGGGTAGCGGGCGCGGTGCCTGATCAGTCGGCGAGAACGCGCACCCCTGGGATGTCCAGTGCGGTGACGGGCATGCCGTCGGGGGTGCGGCAGTGGTCGAGAACCACGTCAGTACCGCCGAACCGCGCGAAGGTCTCACGGTCGGGCGACACGACGCAGCTCACCAGAGACAGGTCCGTCAGCGACGGTGGAAGGCTCTTGATTCCCCTGAGCCAGGCGTCACCGTCGACGGCGTTGAGCCGCAGGTCCGTAAGACCGGTCAGTCCCTCCAACTCATCGAAACCACGAATCGTGCACCGGCCGTTTCCGATCAGAAGGATGTAGTCCAAACCGGTGAGCGCGGTCACCGAACCGAGGTCCTTGTCACCCACCTCGCGAAGAGCGAGATTCCTGAGGTCGGGGCAGCGTTGCAACCCGCTCAGGTCCAGGTCGCCGGAGAGGGGCAATACCAGATGTCGCAGCCGGGTCAGCTCCGGGAGAACCGACTCCCCGCGCACCGATCTGGAACCGTGCAGCGACAACAGCTCCAGGTCGAGCTGGGCTCGCAGGACGGACAGATCGGCGCCCTCGCCCAGCGACAACGCCTGCAGTATCCGAAGAGGCGGGAGGTCGGCCACGAAATCGAGTCCGCGCACGGGCTGCCGCACGTTGATGCCCGTCAGCTCCCTCAGCCGGCTCGCCGCGCGCAGCTGGCCGGAATGACTGATGTCCACCAGGCGTCCCGCCAGCGACAGCCGGCACAGGACCCGGTCTGCGTAGGCATCCGCGTCGAAGTAGTCCCACGCGCTGAGGAGTTCCTTGACCACTTCCCTGCGCTGGTCCCCCACGAAGCCTTCCAGCATGCCGAGGGCCTTCTCGCCCCCTATCAGCGCCGTGGTCCGCACCGTCTGCGCCGCGGCCTTCTCCGTCAGTTCCTCCAGCGACGTCGGCAGCCAGCGCAGCAGCGTCGGCCCCACCGCCGCCAGCGCCGGCGGGTCCGTCTTCCGCCTCGCCGGGAGCAGCGCGGTCACGGCCTCGTCCAGCCGGTCCGCCAGCCCCTCCGACACCGACGGCAGCGTCTCCTGGCACGCCGCCGCCAGCAGCCGCAGCGTGCGCGCGTGCCGGGGCTCGCCCTCCGCGCGGTCCAGGATGCCGTCCAGCAGTTCCTCCCGCTGGCGCGCGTTCGCATGGCCGGCGGTCATGATGATCGTCTCTCGCCACAGGTCCAGGTGCGCCCGCCCGACCAGGTTGCCGATGCGGTCCTCCTCCGCCGCCTCCTCGGCGGCCAGGTACTCCTGAAAGGTCCGGTGTACGAAGTCGATGCGGTCCTCGGCGGGGGACCGGAGGATGCCCGAACGCTGCCGTAGCTGGCCCAGGACCTCACCGCCGTCGAGGACGTCCAGGTGGCGCATTCCGCGCAGCTTCGCGGCCACGTAACCGGTCGCCCGCTCCACATCGATCTCGCTGCGGTTGTTGTCCGACAGCCGCCACGCCAGATCCCGCAGGATGACCAGCTTGTCGCCGAGGCTCAGCCTGCTGTCCGCCGCGCTCGGCACGTTCCGGTCCGCGTCCCGGTCGTGGACGAGGGTGTGCAGCGCGTTGCGGTACAGCTCCATCCGGTCGCGCGGCAGTTGGCGGCCGCGGTTGAGGTGCATCGCGCAGAGCATGGCCGCCAGCAGCGGCGTGCTCGCGAGCGACTGCAGATGCGCGCGGTCCTTCAGACTGGTGAGGAGGGACTGCTCGTACCGCGGGATGTCCTCCACCGCGCAGGGCAGTTCGCCGCCCAGTTCGCGTACGGCCTGGTGCCACTGGCGTACGAAGGCCGCCAGGTCGGGCGGGGTCATCCGGTCCAGGTGCAGGGCGGTGAAGTCCTCGCGGCGCAGCCAGTCCGCGCCCGCCGCCGCGGGGCGGGAGGTGACGACCACGCGCACGCCCTCGTACTGCGCGAGCAGCTTGCGCAGCCAGTCGCGGACGGCGCGGCGCTCCCGGGCCGGCAGTTCGTCCACGCCGTCGATCAGGAGCAGCGCGTCGCCCGCGTCGAGCCGGCGCTCCACCCAGCCCCGCGGCATGACGCCCGTGATCGGGCCGGCGACGCCGTCGAGCATCGCCTCGGGGTTCGGCGGCTTACGGCCGCTGTAGTCCCGCAGCTTGACGAAGATCGGGGTCAGGCCGTTCCACTCGGCCAGCTCGTCCGTGAAGCGCCCCCGCGCGGCCGTGATCGCCAGCCACCGCAGCAGCGTCGTCTTGCCGGAGCCGGCCTCGCCGCGCAGCAGTACGCGCGGCGCGCCGCTCAGCGCCGCCTCGACCCGCATGCCGGAGGGCTCCTGGCCGCCCTCCTCCCAGTTGCTCATGTCGGGCCTGAGCTGCGGCACACCCCTCCGCGCGCCGCGGCGGAGCCCGGCGTCGTCGCCGGTCGTGCGCAGGCTCACGTACGCCACCGACAGCCGGACGCGCTGCGGCGTCGACTGGTCGGACGTGCCGCGGAACAGCTCCACCTCGTCGAGGTCCCGGCTGACCAGCTGCAGATACTTCCGCCGGAAGTCGGCGTCGAGGTCGGAGCCCTCGGGCGCGAACAGCGAGCGGTCCGGCAGGCGTTCCAGGACCCGCGCCACCTCGGCGCCCAGCGTGGCCGTACGCGCCAGCAGCTCGGCCGCCGCGCGCTCCTCGAAAACGGGCAGGCTGCGCACGATGCTGACGTAGTACGTGACGCACTCGGCGAACAGCGTCTCGTACAGCCGGGCCTCCGTCCCACTCAGCCCGACCGGACCACGCACCGAGGCGGTGATGCGGCGGACCAGTTCCGCGGGCTGGGCGTCGGCGGCGAGGAGGGCGTCGTCGGAGAGGTCCGCGTGCGCGAACGTGTCGGCCACGGCGTCGATGACGGCCTGGCGGCCGCCCGGCTCCAGACGGTCGAACGCGTGGGTCAGGAACGGGTCCAGGCGGTCGTACACCGCGTTGGTCATCTGCTCGAACTGCTGGCGGACCTCGCGCTGGAGGCGCACGCCCGGGACCCGGACCCGGATCAGGTCCGCCATCTCCAGCCGCCGCTGCTGGTCGCGCTGCCGGCCGCCCAGCCACAGCTTCCCCGCGGCGTTCGCCACGATCGTCCCCAGCCGTAACGCCGCCGTCTCCGCGAGCATGTTCACCCCTCCCTGTCCCTGCACAAGAGACAATCACACGGCAGTGACACACGGCGGTGACGGTCCGTGCCTAGCCCGTCGCCTTCACCGCCCCCTCGGGCTCGCCGCGCGCCACCAGCGTCGTACGCCGGGCCGCCGACCGGCCGGCGGCCACCGTCACCGCCACCGCGCCCGCCGCCAGCACGGCGCCGGTCCACGCGGTGGCGGCGTACCCGAGGCCGGCGCTGATGACGAGGCCGCCGAGCCAGGGGCCCACGGTGTTGCCGATGTTGAACGAGGACGTGGCCGTCGCGCCGGCGAGCCCCTGCGCGGCGCCGGCGACGTCGAAGATCCGGGCGTTGAGGGCGGGCGCGGTGGTGAAGGCCGTGGCGCCGAGCAGGACGGACAGGGTCACGATCGCCGCCGGGTACTCGGCGAGCAGCGCGCACGCCACCAGCACGGCGGCGGTCGCGGTCAGCCCGCCGTACATGGTGCCGAACCGGTGCCGGTCCGCCAGCCGCCCGCCGACGAGCGTGCCGAGGAACGCCCCGGCCCCGAAGAGCGCGAGCACGGTCGGCACCCAGCCGTCGCCGAGGCCGGCGACGTCGGTGAGGAGAGGGGCGAGGTAGGAGAAGAAGGAGAAGGTCGCGCCGGCGAAAAGCGCGATCGTGGCCATCGCGAGCCACACCTGGGGGTCGCGGTAGATGCGCAACTCCTGCCGCAGCCGCGGCGGCTCGGCGCCCGCGGCCGGTGCGCCGCGCGGTACGAGCGCCACCACCCCGACGAGCGCGACGGCGGTCATCAGCGTCACCGCCCAGAACGCGGACCGCCAGCCGAAGTGCTGCCCGAGCAGCGCCCCGCCGGGCACCCCGGCGACGTTCGCGACGCTCAGCCCGCCGACCATCACCGCCATCGCCCGGGCCCGGGCGCCGACCGGGACGGTCGCGATGGCGACGGCGGCGCCGACGGCCCAGAACCCGGCGCAGGCCAGGGCGCTCACGACACGGGTGGCGAAGAGGACTCCGTAGGAGGTGGAGACGGCGCCCACGACGTGGCCGGCGCCGAAGACGACGAGCAGGCCGACGAGGGTGGTGCGGCGGGGAAGCCGGAGGGTGGCGGCGGCGAGGGTGGGGGCGCCGACGACCATGCCGACGGCGAACGCGGAGATGAGGAGCCCGGCGCGCGGGATGGAGACGTCGAGGTCGTCGGCTATCTCGGGGAGGAGGCCGGCGAGCATGAACTCCGACGTGCCGAGGGCGAAGACGGCGACGCCGAGGACGTACACGGAGGTGGGGAGGCGGGATCCGGCCCGGGGAGCGGTCGGGGACATGACGGGGGAAACGCGGGGGTGGGCAGCGAACATTCCTGCGACCGCAGGTCCCGGTACGCGGGAGGGCGCTCCACGCGCGCGCGGGGGTGGTCCACGGCCCCGTACGGCGAGTTAGGAGGGACGGTCGCGCTCCACGCGCGCGGGGGTGGTCCCCTGCGGCGTGCACGACCCCGCGCGGCACGCCGCGTGCTCCCGGCACGCGCGGGGACGGGCTCACCCCGCCGCGGGCCTCCGCGCCGGGCGTCGCAGGCCGCCGTCGACCAGCCGGCGCAGCAGCTCCTTCGACCCCACCTCCACCGCTCCGAGGCGCACCGCGTCCGCGTACCGCGTCGACGGGATGTCGTAGTGGTCGCGGTCGAACGCCCGGCGCGGCACCCCCATCGCCTCCGCGAAGGCGTGCAGTTCCTCGTACGACTCGTCGCTGACCAGGTGCGACCACATCCGCCCGTGCCCGGGCCAGGTCGGCGGGTCCACGTAGACCGTCATCCGGCGCCGCCGTCCGCCGGGCCCGCGCCGCCCGCGCGGTCCAGGCCGCCCACCGGGGCCACCACCGCGCCCGTCCTGCCGCAGACCCACCGCGGCTCGGGGCCCAGCTCCGGTTCGATGTCCAGCGCGTGCGGGCCGGAGGCGTCGACGGCGTCGGCGCCCCGGCAGACGGGGCACAGGGGCCACCTGCCGTACTTCTCCAGGAGGGCGTCCTGCACGTCCTGGGCCACCAGGCCGTCTAGGTACGCCGCGCCCTCCGGCCACTGCTCCACCCACCAGCGGCGGTGCACGACGGAGTCCTCGACGAAGGTGACGACGTCCGGCCCGGCCACGTCGCCGGCGGTGAGGTCGGCGAGTATCAGCGCACGCGCGCGGTGCAGCGCCTGCTCCAGCCCTTGGTGCTCCATACGGCCATTCTCCCGCAACCGGCACCCCGCGAGACGGGTTCGGCGGCCGCGGCGGCGCACGTGCTCCGCCGCCCCGGCGGGGTTTTCCACAGGCGGGTCGCGGGGGGTTGACTCCCCCTCCGTCCCGAAAATATCTTTCTGGCGTGAGCTACAGCGTGAAGGAAACTTTCACTCCCGACACCCCGACCGGGCCGGCGCCGCCCGCGCCCGCGGCCCTCGCGGCCAAGGTGCGCACGGTCGCGCCGTCCATGACGCGCTCCATGCAGCGCGTCGCCGAGGCCGTCGCCGGGGACCCGGCCGGCTGCGCCGCGCTCACCGTCACCGGGCTCGCGGAGCGCACCGGCACGTCGGAGGCCACCGTGGTGCGGACGGCGCGGCTGCTCGGCTATCCCGGGTATCGCGACCTCCGGCTGGCCCTCGCCGCCGCGGCCGCGCAACAGGAGGCCGGGCGGGCGCCGTCGGTCACCGCGGACATAGCCGTGGACGACTCGATGGCCGACGTCATCGCCAAGCTCGCGCGGGACGAGCAGCAGGCCCTCGCGGACACCGCGGCCGGGCTCGACCCCGTGCAGGTGGAGGCGGCGATCGCCGCCATGGCCAGCGCGCGGCGCATCGACGTGTACGGCATCGGCGCCTCCAACCTCGTGGGCCAGGACCTGGTCCAGAAGCTGCTGCGGATCGGCGTCGTGGCGCACGCCTCGCCGGACCCGCACCTGGCCGTGACCAACGCCGTCCAGCTGCGCGCGGGTGACGTGGCCATCGCGATCACGCACTCGGGTCGCACGGTCGATGTCATAGAGCCGCTGCGCGTGGCGTTCGACCACGGGGCGACCACCGTGGCCGTCACCGGCCGCCCGGACGGTCCCGTCGCGTCGTACGCCGATCACATACTCACCACGTCCACGGGTCGCGAGAGCGAGCTGCGGCCGGCGGCCATGTCCAGCAGGACGGGCCAGCTGCTGGTCGTGGACTGCCTGTTCATAGGCGTGGCCCAGCGGACGTACGAGCGGGCCGCCCCGGCGCTCGCCGCCTCCTACGAGGCCCTGGCCCACCGGCACAGCCCGCTCCGCCCGCGGTCCTGACGCCGCCCGGCGACACCGACGACATCCGACGCCGCCCGATGCACCGGCGACCCGGCCTCGACGCAGGCGCGACCCCCGCCCGCGGTGACGGCCCCGCCGGACACACCCGGCGCACCGGGCCCGCCGGATGCGCCGGGCGCACCGCCCGCGCCGGACGCACCAGCCGCACCAGCCGCACCAGTACCGTGCACAGCTCGTGCACCGCTCGCACGCAAGCAGGCACCACGTCATGCGCCACCCCCGCAACGCCG